>NZ_JBQSXK010000019.1:0-52268 GCF_052378115.1 Psychrobacter sp. AOP30-A2-5
AAATATGACACCTTAAACACTAGGGCGCATGATTTGATAGACATTACTCAAATCATAAACACGGTAACGCGCAGGTTCGCGGCGGTTTTCGCCCGCATAGCTGAGGATCAGTGCTTGCTTTGCACGCTCATCAACCCAGCCGACAAACAGTCCACTATGCTCGACGCCATTATAGCCATGATTGATATAATAGAGCCAATCCCCAACTTCAATCTCGCCACTATTGGCATACGGACCTTGACCATAAGTACCTTTATGAATGGTATCGCGTGTCACCCCGGCGCGTTTAAACACGGCATTGAGATAGTCCCAGCAGCCACCTTGAATGATCGCGCGCTCATTCAGCGCCATCTTGCGTGCTGTACTAACTACTTCACGTGCGGCCAAACTACTCTGCATCTCCGCACTGCTCAGTAACGGTAAATACTCGCTATCGACATTATCATAATTACCCGATAAAAAAGCGGGCATCACTGCTGGTGCTTGACGCGCTACTTCAGGATAACGATAGGATGTCTGAATCACTGGTGGAGCACTGGCAGAATTTGAGCGATAAGTTCCTGCACGTTGAATGGTAGAACGCGTGCTGACTTTCGCAGAGGGCACGGCTGAGTATGAAGGTGTATAGCGAGCACTAAAATCAGATTGCACAGATTTTTGGGCGATCAGCGCACTCATACTATCGGCATGGGCCTGACCTACTAAGCCAACGGTAAACAATAAAAGACTGCACGACGCGGTAACCGACGGCGATATAGATAATGACACAGGCAAACGCGACATGACCAACTCCTTGTCAATAAAATATAAATGACAACATAAACCATAATAATAGGATGTTCTAATCTTACTTATAAACCATTTAGACATGAAGCTGCAAGCATTATTCGGCTCAAATAGCCGATAAAAGGTATAAAAATGCCGACTAATGGTTAGATAAGAAGAGCACGTAGAAAAACGATGGAGAGCTGGCGCTAAATAAAAAGGAAATAGAATAAGCAGTGTTTAGATTAAATACTGCGTAGATAGAGTACTGAGCAGATAAAATATTATCTGAGATAGAAGATTGCTGAAATAAAATACTGCTCAGAGAAAGCCACTTAGGTTTTTTATAGCCCAATCCAGTAGATAATCGGCTAAGAAATAAGCTAATCGTTACTCATTTTGATATTCACATGGCGCTTGCCCAATGCTTGACCTTGCAAAATAGCTTTGGCAGCGGTTGCCTCTTGGATACTATCAAAGCCGCTAATATGGTATTTGCGTATATCATCACAATCAACAATCTGTAATTGCTCACCAATAAGCATGATTTTATCACCGTCGGTTAACTGAATATGCTGACGCTTACCTTGATTGTCATGCACCAGCTCACCCGCACGCAGCCACAAGATGCCGCTACTGATAACGCCAGCCATGGCTTTTTTATGTTGTTGGCGTTTTCGATTAAAGATAAAGCTACCAATAATCAGTAGCGCCAATGCCCCTATAGCCAAGCGCTCAGGCAGCAGACTCATTGCCAAAGCAACCGCCACTGCTCCTATTAATAATGCTGAGCCAAACCAAAACATGCCATCATCAGTCGTTTTTGGCTGATCTTGTAGCGTGATTTTGGCACCATCGTCGGTCAGCTTGAGCATGCATGACTACCTGTTACAGAGTAATAAGAAAGTAAAAGTTTACTGAAAATACGATGAGCAAGTAGTCATCAATAGGACTACCAACCCAAGGCTGTTTTTTGCATGGCAATCAGCTCAGCGATGCCTTTTTCGGCAAGGATCAGCATATCATCGGCTTGAGCGCGGGTAAATGGCTTTTCTTCCGCCGTTCCTTGTAGCTCAATAAATTCGCCTTTTTGGGTCATAACCACATTCAAATCAGTATCACAGCTGGCATCTTCTTCGTAGTTTAAATCTAGATACGCTTTGCCGTCTTTCATACCAACAGAGACCGCAGCGACCAAACCAATCAGTGGATCTGCCTTGAGTTTTTTGCTTTTTTGGATACTCTCTAATGCATCGATAAGCGCAATAGCAGCCCCTGTCACACTAGCAGTACGAGTACCGCCATCGGCTTGCAAAACATCACAATCAAGATAAATGGTATTTTCACCCAGCTTACTCAAGTCAATCATCGCTCGTAAGCTACGACCAATCAAACGCTGGATTTCTTGGGTACGACCTGATTGTTTACCACGTGCCGCTTCACGTTGGTTACGAGTATTCGTCGCGCGTGGCAACATACCATATTCAGCAGTGATCCAGCCTTTGCCTTTACCTTTAAGCCAACGCGGTACGCCAGATTCAACACTAGCGGTACACAATACTTTGGTATCACCAAAGCTGACTAACACTGACCCTTCGGCATGCTTAGTATAATGGCGCTCAAAGCTGATCGAGCGAAGTTGGTCAAGCTCACGATTGTCAATACGCATAAAAATCCCTAGTACAATGTTTTAAAGGCGGTGTCATAAAATGAGGTGTCTGTCATTACGTGGCCAACCTTCATTTATCTAGCAAACTATTAACAAGCTAAAATAAATAATAATTGGATGCCATAGCAGACGTAAATATTGAGATATCCTAACGTGGCAGCGGCGCAATAGCAAGATTCGTTCGAGCTATTGCGCCGCTACTTGAGCCAGTCATTGGCTTAACAAAGAAATAGCACCAACTTTATTCTAACCCTTCCATCTTACGCAATTCTTTACGCAGGATTTTACCCACGTTTGATTTTGGTAATTCATCGACGAACTGTATGTGACGCGGACGCTTGTAGCCAGTCAGTTGCTTTTTGCCAAAATCAAGCAACTCTTGCTCGGTCACATCGCCTTTTTTGACCACAAACAACTTGGGCTCTTCACCGCGGTCATCGTTTGGAATACCGATAGCGCCGCATTCTACCACAGCTGGATGCTCGCTCATGGCTTCTTCAATTTCGTTCGGATAAACGTTAAAACCAGAGACTAAAATCATGTCTTTTTTGCGATCAACGATTTTGATAAAGCCTTTTTCGTCCATGATGCCGATATCGCCAGTTTTCAGAAAGCCATTGGCAGTAAACGTTTCAGCCGTTTCTTCTGGACGATTTTGATAACCTATCATTACCTGCGGGCCTTTGACACAAATCTCGCCGCGATCACCCAATGCGACTTCATTTTCATCATCATCGATTAGTATTATATCGGTGCTAGAGGCAGGAATACCAATTTTACCCGTGAATTCAGCAATGGTCATCGGGTTAAAAGCAGCCACTGGTGAGGTTTCTGACAAACCATAACCTTCCACGATAGGCAGACCAGTGATTTTATGCCACTCTTTTGCCACGCTTGGCAAGACAGACATACCGCCACCGATAGACGCTTTTAGGTTAGAGAAATCTAAGTCTGCAAAGCCGTCTTTGTGTACTAGACCGTTGAACAAAGTATTCACCGCAGGGATAAAGGCGGGTTTGTATTTGGCCATCTCTTTAATCAGACCATCAAGATCACGAGGGTTTGGGATAAGCAAGCCTGCATAACCTCGGTACATGCCATACATGCCGCAGACCATAAATGAGAATACATGATATAGCGGCAGTGCCGTCAGGATGACATCACTAGCATCAACATCATCATCAAAGGCACTGTCCATCAATGCACTAATCTGTAGCATGTTGGCAACTAAGTTACCGTGCGACAGCATTGCACCTTTGGCAACCCCTGTCGTACCGCCAGTATATTGCAATAATGCCACGTCGCTTAAATTCAAATCAGGGCGTTTATATTTGCTGGCTGATACTGCATTTAAAGCGTGCTTAAAACTCACGCTGTTTGGCAGACTATAAGCCGGAATCATTTTTTTGACATGGCGCGCAACGAGGTTAACGACGGCTCCTTTCACTGTTCCTAGCATATCGCCAATCTTACAAACGATGACATGCTCAACCTGACCTTTGTCTTCTGCCTCTTGATAGGTGTTCGCAAAGTTCTCTACAATGAATAGGGCTTTGGTGCCACTATCATGCAGCTGATGCGATAACTCTCGGCTGGTATATAAAGGGTTGACGTTGACCAACACCATACCGGCACGGATGATCCCCAAAGCAACCACTGGATATTGCAGGAGGTTGGGCATCATCACCCCAACTTTATCACCTGTTACCAATCCTAATGATTGTAAGTAACTGGCAATTTGGCGACTGTATAAATCCAATTCCTTAAAGCTAATCGATGCACCCATACAAATATAAGCCGTTTTTTTCCCATAACGGCTAAAGTTACGCTCAAACACATCAAGTAAAGAGGTATTGTCATCAGGCATATCGATAGTCGCATCAATGCCATAACGCTCATAAGTTTTCAACCATGGGCTGTCACTATCTATCGTCGGCATAGTAGGAAATACGCTGTCTTTATTGTTCATTGCAGCGTTATCGTTTGTGGTCTCTTTATTGATACTGTCGGTCATAATTTTCCCTAAATGTTACCGTTAAAAACGTAGAATAATCTAATGAAAACACCATTATTTTTTGTGATTGATCAATGACAGCAGAAGCTTGTGAATAAAAAACGTGGTAACAAAAAAGGTTTGTCATTCACAAGCTTTGTCAATCAAAGCGCAACGTTAAGTCCTTGATAAATAGCATAATAACTCAGCACTACCGAATTAAAAACCCCTTTATCCCTGATAGTTTTATCAGAGATATAGCGCAAAACTAACGTCATCTCGTCGATAAATAGACAAATATGTCGGTAAGCACTATAGCAGTTTTGCTAAAAATTCTCTATCTCTACCTGACTGGGTCATAGCGACAAAAAAAGCAATAAATACAAAAAATGATAAGGCAGCATACCAGCAACCTTACCATTTTTGGATCACGACACCCAGTATCACAACCACCACTATCACGACAACTTAGCATCCTGATAGTTTCTTTCAGATTTAGTTCGTAGCGTTAGTTGGTAGCTTTAGTTTTTATCATTAGTATCGTGGTGACTTATCATGATGACTTTACGAGTGCCTAACAAACAGTAGCAGACACTCATAAAAATACTCTGGCACTGAAGGCTAGCTTATTAACCGTGGTTCTGTTCTTCCAGCACGCGCAAATCTTTGTGCAAAATCTTACCGACATTTGACTTTGGTAGCTCATCGATGAACTCAACATAACGAGGACGCTTATAACCAGTTAAATTCTCTTTGCTATAAGCAAGCACTTCTTCTTTAGTCAAACTGTCATCACTACGCACGACATAAATCTTTGGCACTTCGCCGCTCTTTTCATCTTCGATACCGATGACACCGCACTCTAAAATCTTTGGATGACCTGACATCACATCTTCGACTTCGTTTGGATAGACGTTAAAGCCTGATACCAAAATCATATTCTTTTTACGATCAACGATTTTAAAGTAGCCTTCTTCATCCATCACGCCGATATCACCCGTACGGAAATAACCGTCAGACGTCATGACTTCAGCAGTAGCATCATCACGTTTCCAGTAGCCTTTCATAACCTGTGGACCACGAACACAAATCTCGCCACGCTCACCCAGTGCGACCTCATTGCCTTCTTCATCCAAGATAGCCATGTCTGTCGCTGGCATCGGCAGACCAATATTGCCTGAGAATTCGCCCGTACCTTCTGGGTTTGCTGACGCCACAGGAGACGTCTCTGACAGACCATAGCCTTGTACGATCACATTACCAGTAATTTTTTGCCATTTGTCAGCGGTGTCTTTTAATACTGCCATGCCACCGCCCAT
Source organism: Psychrobacter sp. AOP30-A2-5 (assembly GCF_052378115.1). Classification (NCBI taxonomy): domain Bacteria; kingdom Pseudomonadati; phylum Pseudomonadota; class Gammaproteobacteria; order Moraxellales; family Moraxellaceae; genus Psychrobacter; species Psychrobacter sp. AOP30-A2-5. Next base: position 5,747 of record NZ_JBQSXK010000019.1, read on the forward strand.
CGACATCTCAAGTTTGCTATGATCTAAGGCTTTAAATGGATCGCTATTTGCTAAAGCATTAAACAGCGTATTGACCGCTGGGAAAAACGCTGGTGGATAATCTTTGTAAGCTTTGATTAAGCTTGCGCCGTCACGTGGGTTTGGTACCAGTAGCCCGATACAGCCGCGATATAAGCCAAACATACCGCAAACGGTAAACGAGAAGATATGATATAGCGGCAAGGCGGTCATGATAACTGGCTGCTCATCCATACCTTCAAACTTATCAAAAGCATCGCCAAGATAGGTATCACATTGAATCAGGTTGGCGACTAAATTACCATGCGTGAGCATTGCACCTTTAGCAACACCGGTCGTACCACCGGTATATTGCAAAACGGCAATGTCATCAAGGCAGATATTATCTGGACGTTTGTAATTTTTGGCTGAGAAGCGATTCAGTGCTGTTTTAAAGTTGGTGCTGGTTTTAAGGTTATAGTCAGGTACAAGCTTCTTCACGTGACGCACGACCATATTAACGATAAAGCCTTTCAATGGACTCATCAAATCACCCATTGACGTCACGATGACATGGTCAACCAAGTCCTTACCAATGTCTTCATACGTTTTGGCGAAGTTTTCTAAAATAAATAATGCTTTGGTATCAGAGTCTGTTAGTTGATGCTCAAGCTCTTTTGAGGTGTAAAGCGGGTTAACGTTAACCAAGGTCATGCCAGCACGCAGCACACCCAATACGGCAACCGGTAGCTGCAAAATATTTGGCATCATGACGCCGACTTTATCGCCTTTTTTTAACCCAAGTGATTGCAAGTAGGCAGCAATTTGTTTGCTATAACGATCTAAATCTTCGTAGGAGAGTTTTGCATCCATACAGACAAACGCTGTCTTGCCAGCGTGCTTCGTAAAATTCTGCTCAAATATATCGATTAAAGAAGTATTAGCGGCTGGCATATCAATGTCGTATTGAATACCAAGCTTTTCGTAAGTTTTGACCCATACTTTATCGTTACGACGAATTAGGTTACTGTGATTTTCCATAATCTTTTCTCTCCTAGTAATAGTACGCTACCGTCAACCCATACGAATCACAGTGTGATAAAAATATAAAAACTCAGAGCGCAGGCTTGTCATCGTAATAGCAAGCTTGGCTGTGAGGCAATCATATGGTGATGAGCAAACAATATAGCGGTAAATAGCCCTCTGTTCATTAACATACACACTTTATACAGACTACTCAATATAAAAGATTGCTACTTGAGTTCGCAAACTGTCTTGACGGTCAATAATGTCATAGTTATCAAAACCTTAATAACAATAAGCGATAATTTTTCAGCGATTTATTAGCGAACATTTATTCATTAATACTCTTTATAGTGTTTTATCGTTAACTATTTTTTACCTTTACTATCAAGGGCAGTAGCAAGCTCTGCTAAGGTCACAAAGTTACGCTGTGTACTCTCTTTATCGTTATTTAGCACGTCACGACCTGTCGTCTATTCTGACTTATGCCTTTTTAATTTTGCCAATATCCTTTACGATAGCGCTATCCTATTTGTACGCTTGCACCGATTATTTATACCTATTAAAACTGATAAGTGAACCCTATTTTATGTCCGATGTTATTGATCATACGATTGACCCTATTATTCCCAATGAACCGATGGATACTCGCTCAGTCGCAGAGTTCACTGAGCAGGCCTATCTCAACTATGCGATGTACGTCATCATGGATCGGGCGCTGCCAAATATCGCCGATGGCCTAAAGCCTGTCCAGCGCCGCATTGTTTACGCCATGAGTGAGCTGGGGCTAAAATCTACTGCCAAAGCTAAAAAGTCTGCGCGTACCGTCGGTGACGTCTTAGGTAAATACCATCCGCATGGCGATAGTGCTTGTTATGAGGCCATGGTGCTCATGGCGCAGCCGTTCAGCTATCGCTATCCGCTCATTACGGGTCAAGGTAACTGGGGTAGTCCTGATGATCCCAAATCCTTTGCCGCCATGCGTTATACCGAAGCCAAAATGTCGGCTTATGCCAATACGTTGCTGGCAGAACTCGGACAAGGTACAGTCGATTGGCAGGATAACTTTGATGGCACGATGCAAGAGCCAACTACCCTACCTGCCCGCCTACCTAACATACTATTAAACGGCACAACAGGTATCGCGGTCGGTATGGCAACCGATATTCCACCGCATAATCTTAATGAGGTGGTGCGTGCAGCGATTCGCTTGCTTAAAAATCCAGAGTTGTCCGTTAAGCAGCTCACGCAATCAATACCAGCGCCTGATTTGCCAACTCCAGCTGAAATCATCACCAGCAAAAAAGATTTGCAAGCGATGTATGAGACTGGACGCGGTAGCTATAAAATGCGTGCAACCTTCCATGTTGACCCTAAAGAGAAAAATCTCGTCATCATTGACGCGCTGCCTTACCAAGTCTCAGGCAACAAGATTCAAGAGCAAATCGCCAAGTTAATGACGGACAAAAAGCTGCCTTGGATTACCGATATCCATGATGAGTCAGATCACGAAAATGCCTGCCGTATCGTGCTTGAGCTCAAATCAACCCGGGTCGATGTCGCTCGCGTCATGAGCCATCTGTTTGCCAGTACGGATCTAGAAAGCAATTATCGCGTCAATATGAATATGATTGGCCTAAATGGTAAACCACAGGTCAAAAATCTAAAAGAAATCCTTGATGAATGGCTAATCTGTCGCCGTTCAGTGGTCACCCGTCGCTTACAATATCGCCTCGATAAAATCGATAAACGCTTACATATCTTGGCGGGCTTGTTGATTGCTTATCTCAATATTGATGAAGTCATTCGCATCATTCGTGAAGAGGACGATCCAAAATTATCGTTAATGCAAGATTACGACCTCACTGAGATTCAAGCCAATGCTATTTTGGATATTCGTCTGCGTCAGCTAGCAAAGTTAGAGGAAATTGAGCTGCGCCGCGAGCAAGATGAGCTGGCTGCCGAACGCGCGATCATTCAAGAGTATTTGGACAATCCAGACAGTCTGACCAATCTGATGATTGAAGAACTCACAGCTGATATGAAAGAACATGGCAATGAGCGCGTATCACCACTAGCAGAGCGCGAAGAAGCGCAAGCATTAAAAGAATCTGACCTTGTACCGAGCGAACCAATCACTGCCATCCTATCAAAGGCAGGTTGGATTCGTGCTGCCAAAGGTCATGACGTCGATGCCGCTGGCATGAGTTATCGTTCAGGTGACAGCTATCAAGCGCACGTCCGTGGCAAATCCAATGAGAAAATCTACGTGCTCGATAGCACTGGACGCAGCTATAGTATTGACGCGCACAATCTCGCATCGGCTCGTGGTCAAGGCGATCCTCTGACCAGTGTGTTAAAACCACCAGCAGGTGCTAGCTTTGAGCAGCTATTAACCGGTGCTGACAACCAGCGCATCATCCTCGCTAGCTCCGCAGGTTATGGCTTTATCAACACCATCGGTAATCTCGATAGTAATCAAAAAGCAGGTAAGAACATCATTAACTTAGCGGCTGATAGTCGCTTGCTCCCTGTTGCGCGTATCGATGCGCCAGTAGAAACGACCGCTAATGCTGACGGTGAGAATAGCAATACACGTGTAGCACCTGACCATATCGCCGTCGTGACCAATGCTGGATATTTACTGATATTTGCCCTCGATGATTTGCCTGAACAGGCACGCGGTAAAGGCAATAAACTTATCAAGTTAAAAGAAGGCGAAGAAGTGCTTACAATCACGCCACTCAGTCAGCAAGACAGCCTAATCATTACTGCTGGCAAACGTCATGTGACGCTAAAACCAAATGATTTGGCTAACTATACGGGTGTGCGCGGCAATCGTGGTGGTCAGTTGCCAAGGGGCTTTCAGAACGTGACTAGTGTTGAGGTTGGTAAGTAATGAAAAAATCAACTTCACTATTGCTTATATTGCTGCTCTCACAACCAAGCTTCGCTGAATGGCAATTGATAAATGAAAATGATCCAACTGACCCTGTTGAAATCTATATCAATCCGCATCAGACTGAGCATTTAGGCGATTCGCAACATGAAATACCTATGAAGACAAGTACTTGGCCTCAAAGTCATTTCTCTGATTACCCCATTGCGCTTTATGAGCCTTACATAACTGCTTCATATATTATTGACTGTAGAGAACAAACTATCACTACGCACTCTCAAAGGCTGTTTGCAAAGACAGAGCCTTTAGGGTCTTTTGTAGATATATTTGACATGTTTGAGCTGGGGGCAGATGATCGTTCTACTCGCCCTCTTGAGTTTACTGATGCAGTAGATAAGCGTTTATATGAGCGACTTTGTCAAAGTAATTAAGAAACAACAGTGATTGACGTAGGGTGCGTTCCACGCATTAATGAGATTAGTAACGCTAAAAATCGCACACTAGGCGCGACCTACGACTTTAATTATTAGTGATTTTATGAAAATTTTAGCGATAGCAACATCATTTTTATTTTTATTCTGCGCAATAGTAGTAATTTTGGTGACTCCAACTTTTGGAGAATTGTATAAAAGTTTTGGTGTTGATATACCAGTCTTCACTAAGGTCGTGTTAAGTACTCATAAATACTGGTTAGGGTTAGCCTTGATCCCAATACCCTTGGTTTATTTGTTGGAACCGTCAAAAAGATGGCAAGCTACCACTCAATATTTTCTCTTAGCTTTGGCTATTCTTCTTATTCCTTTGACCATTATTGCTCTTTATCTACCTATTTTTGAAATGGGTAGCGTCGTTGGTTAAATTGCATTAGTAAATATAAATGATGCCTTTATCATATAGAGTTGACGGCCTGGCGTAGGCTGAACTTCAGGTTTCCATTACATAAATAAAACCCGAAAGGTGCATGGAAGGCACGCTTTAACTTTCGAAAGCCGACACGCTATATACAGCTACGACTACCACCGCATTGACCATATGCTGCTGCGAAAGCTGCATATGTAAGACCAACACCTAAAGCTTGAATAGGTAGAGTGACGATATCTACTGCCATGGCAACTGGTAGTAGAACCGCGCTAAACTTATTAGCGTTACTGCCTGTCTCCCACTTATAATTCAACTGGATATTTAAGGGCTGCTTGAGCTTATAATTGACGTCATTAATGTTTTGTACTGCAGAAGCTACCGTCAGCTCAACGTTTACTGCACGCTGACAAATTAAATTTTGTTGCTCAGTAACAATGGCTGTCTTACATTCAAATCCAAAACTTTCTAACTTTGATTGCTCGCTAATCTTTAGGGCACTAATCGGCTTAGCATATAGCAAGCCAACAGTTGTAGGTACGTTTTTAATTTGATTTGATTCATCATTTTCTACATCTAGAATAAGCTCATTGGAACCAGCTTGAGTTTTTTGTTGAATATTACGATTGGTATATGAAGATTGAGTGTCGATGTATAACGAGCCTAAATCCACTTGAGCGAAAATTCTTTTAAACAGATCAGATTGTGTATTAGCAGAGACTACAGGCTCTACCAAAAAACTATAATTTTTACCAGCTAGAATCATAGCATCTTCGTATCCTTGTATAGGTTTATTAGGATATCCCACTGCAATGACGCTCTCAGATAAAACGTTTTTTGTGTGCTCCGTTGTATTATCGTTTTTGGCATAATCTGTAAGACCGATAGTCGCACAACTATTTAATACGATTGATGAACCTAAAAGCGTTACTAGCAATAAAGACAATTTTTTCATATGTATAATCCGTTTAAGTTATTCAAATAGCGAACGCCTCAGATGATAATACACAACATATGTAGAATTACAACGCTCAACCTTTACGATCTATAAATATAAGATATTGAAAACAACTAAAAAGCCGCCTACACACTGTATAGACGGCTTTTTTACGCTAGTTATAATAGAGAACTTATCTAAAAATTGCTGGATTTGGTATCTTTAAAAACTGCTGTCAAAAAGCTTTTAATCTGAGCACTTGTCATTAGATAGGGATTATAGTCAGAACCTGCTGAGAAGCTTTTTAGGGCATATTCTTCGTCTTCAGCGCTTGATGTTAGATGTTTCACTAAAAACCCATTCCATTGACGCGACTCTATTTCCTCTATATTAACAATATTGGGAAAAATGGTTGAATGCTCGTCAAGTATTTTTTCTAAGGCAATATTGATAGCGGGCCTTGTTCCTTGAAAACTTTGAACGAAATAACCTTCACTAATGACTAAAGCTGAAGCTATATTGTTTTCTTCAAAATACCTTCGCCAATACTCAAGTGCGCGAGTTAGCTCGATTCCTGAATCTAGGTCGACATTTTTGGCGATATATATCATGTTGATAAGAATATGCTCGCCATTTATTTTTTTGCTTTCTGGAGTATGGCTTGTCGCTATAGTCATGAGAAACCTTATTTATAAAAACCTGATCTAATTTAAGATAAAGTATAATCAATAAAATTTTTTTTCTTAGTGGTTTTTTGTCATCTAGCATCATTGTATTTCTAGAAATAACCATTGGAATTTTAATGAAATAGGATGCTGACATTTCTCGGAGTACAATTGTACTATAAAACTTGGCACAATGACTGCGATATCATTAGTCTAATAATTAACAAGCCTAATCTATATTTTCCTATAGCACGGTCTCAACCCTAACATACGACTGACCCACGCTTACTCATGTCTCAGTCGTTGCAAACATCACTTACTCTTACTAAAAATCCGTCTATACACACGGTATAGACGGATTTTTTATGCTCATTAAAACGACTAAGGCATCAATACCGACCCATCTCAACCGTTGTCTCAGCAAGCACACTATCGCCTTGCCATGCCTGCACATCTACCGTATACAGATGGTTTTTGCCACCTGAACAAGGTGGTTTATATGCCCCTCCCGCTTCCCCTGCACGGCTACGATATTCCGCGACCATCTCAATCCCAACTGGCACTTCATAAGTATGCCCAAACACACGTGGAATCTCAGCACTCGTAGCACCTTCTGGTCGGTTAAACTCTACAATGCCATGTCCACCATGTTGCATACGTTTATTGCTCACATCGTTATAAACGAAGACCAAGCTCTCCGCGCCCATCGGTATGTTTGAGACCGTCATGCTCGGCGTGGCTGGATTTTTGCCATCATAGTTTAGACACTGCTGCCCTTCAGGTATTTTTTTGCCATTCCAAGCAGCATCGTTAAACTTAACATCCATTGCAAAGGCATTGGCAGATAGTGCCAATGTTGCTAAAGCCGTCAAAGTGGTGACTGATTTTAAGGTAAAAATTTTCATACTAGCTCCTTTAGGTAGCGGATACACTGATAAAAATCGTTCATCATTTTGTTAACTGATATTGATCGTTAATCTTAACCTTATAATAAATAGCCACTCTTAAGTTAATTATATCGTTTAGAGTTTTTGTTAACCTTTCCAATAAGCGCAAATCAATCACAATGCCAGCAAAGCTAATACCGCAGCAGTAGCCAAATTTGCATCATCGCAGGTTACTTTATAGGTATTTATCTCTTTGGGTGTGTTGTAGTAGTATCTAAATCATTGGTATTGAAACGACTAAAAAACAATAGGATCATCATGTTTATCGAAGACAAAATCGCCACAGAAAGTATGACTATCAAGACTCCGACACCCAAGATCATCTTTTTTGACATCGATGATACCTTGAGCCGCAATGGCATCATTGCCGAACACAACAAAACAACACTTGAGGAGCTTGCAGGTACTGATATTAAGCTGGTGATTTCAACGGGACGCTCCAAAGCCATATTGCCAGCAGATATTTTAGCCTTGCTCGAAGCTGATGTCTTAGATGCGATTATTTGTATGAATGGACAGTATAGTTTTGATAAAAAGGGTCGGATTAGCCACTATCCGTTGTCCGCTGAGCAAACGGATACCATCGTGCGTCTGTGCCAACAGAGCGAGTTGATTCATAAGTTTGACTCTGCCACCCATATCGCTTGGTCAGGTGAAAATGAGCGCTTGCGCGAGTTTAATGCCATCACGCCAAACTCTATCGTTGACCCTGAATACCATAAAGGGAATACCGTCTATCAATGCTCAGTATTTTTTAACAATCAACAAGAGAAAATGCAGGACGTCGATTTTGCCCAGTACGATTTAAAGCTCGTCCATTGGCATCATATCGGCGCAGATATCTTACCGATAGAGGCATCCAAGGCGCGAGGCATTAAAGACGTCTGTCAATATTATGGGGTAGATGCCAGTGAGTGTATGGCGTTTGGTGATGGAATGAATGATTTAGAGATGTTTGACTTGGTCGGCTATGCAGTAGCAATGGGCGATGCAAAGCAAGAATTGATTGCACGTGCAGACTTTGTTACGGGTACGATTGAGGAGCGCGGTATTCAGTCGGTGCTTGAGCAGTTTCATATTGCGTCTTAGTAATCAGACTTTGCAAATTGCTATTTATCTAGGACGTGTTCTCACTTTTAAAATAAGGACACGTCCTAGCAAAATCTAACCACGCTTCGTCATTAAACTATAAATCCAACTACCGATTTTATAAAATCCAACAACAATCAAAATAAGCACCACCGCTGCCAGCACATAGGCCAACCAAACAGGCACATTACTCAACCAGCCAATCGTAAATGCCAAACCCATGTACGTCTCAACCGGCCAATTAACGATAGGTGTCGGCGAGCCAGCGTTAAACATGGTCATAAAGGCAATGATGCCAAGCACAGCAGTAATCAGTCCAGCGCGTTTACGATTATTCATCTTTTGCCTCTTTTAATTCGAACCATTTAATTAACATTCGATTGTTTTTATTTTATCGGTAACCTTTGTATCTTATAAAAACCACGTTGTAAACTCATGGCTTAAGGGTAAAGCAGCTCTCATCATAGCATGATTATTTACGCTTATTATCTTACTCAAAGACAGCAGTAAACCTCATATTTGTGATTTTATAGATTCTTCAGCCATTCATCAGCGCCACTTTTAACAATATTATGAATAACGAACTTCTTTCTTGCCCTTTAAATTCTTAACAATCATAGCCATAATAGTTTCACAACTGGCTCGATACCTTATATTCAGCACTTAGTATTTAGCCCTTAGCTTCCATTATCTATCATTTAACTTTTTACTCATTTGCATCATTCTTATTTAGGAGAGATATTTTGACTCATTTATCATCGCCCCACAACATTACTCGTAGCGCTCGTATACTACCAAAAGTACTATTAGCCGTGGCTGTTGGGCTAGCACTTGCTAGCTGTAGTAAGTCAGACAATACGGCGGCTGATGGTACAGCGGCGAGTGCTGAAACGCTCAATCTGTATAACTGGTCAGAGTATATGCCGCAAGAGATTCTCGATGGCTTTACTGAGGAGACAGGCATTCGGGTCAATTACACTACCTTTGATTCTAACGAAGCTATGTATGCCAAGCTCAAACTACTCGACGATTCTAGCCAATATGACTTAGCGATTCCGTCGACCTATTATGTCGAAAAAATGGCCAAAGAAGGGCTGCTGCAAGAGCTCGATAAATCCAAATTAAGCAATTTTAAGAATCTTGATACGTCTTTTACCAATACCAAGGTTGATCCAGAAAACAAATATTCGATTCCTTATATGTGGGGCAGCACCGGTCTTGCCATTAATGGTGACAAGGTCGATCCTGCAACCGTAAATAGCTGGAACGATTTATGGCGTCCTGAGTATAAAGGGCAAGTGATGCTGATGAACGATATGCGCGAAGTGTTTGGCATGGCGCTATTGACCCTTGGACATTCAGGTAATAGTAAAAATCCTGACGAAATCAAAGCCGCTTATGAGAAGCTCACGACCTTGATGCCAAATGTGAAGACCTTTAACTCGGATGCCTCGCGTATGCCTTATATGGAAGGCGAAACCACGGTTGGTATGAGTTGGAATGGCGAGGCAATTATCGCCAATAACGAAGGCTTGACCAGCTTGGTTTATAAATATCCAACTGAAGGCGCTATCTTGTGGATGGATAATTTTGTGATTCCGAAAAACGCCAAACAAGTCGATGCAGCCCACAAGTTTATTGACTACTTGCTGCGTCCTGAGAACTCTAAAATCGTCAGCGAAGAGATTGGTTATGCGTCGCCTAATATGGCTGCGCGTGAGATGATGCCAGAAGAGGTGAGAAACAATCCAACCATTTATCCGAGCAAAGACGTGCTGGCAAAAGCGGAATTCCAAGAAGATGTGGGCGATGAAGCATTGCAAGTCTATCAGCAGTATTGGGATAAGCTAAAAACTGGTCGTTAATCACTGTTTGTTGATAGCTGTTTTTTATAGCCATTTTTAATAGCTTTTTTAACAACTGTTACCGCAAAAAAAACGCTGACTTAATAAAGTCAGCGTTTTTTATTTATTCTTTCTTGGCTGTTATTTAACTTTTATAGTCGTTTCAATATAATTTGGATACAAGGAAGGCGAGCGAAAGTACTACCAATAGTAGACTAAGCGAGCCTGACACTGTATCTAATTTATATAGGATTGACTATATTTATAAGTGCAAATCAGTTTCACTACCTTTGTGCTCGATACGGCGCTGCTCGCGACGTTGATAGCGCAGACCAGAGGCGGCAAACCATTTTGGCTTAGTCGTTTGCAATAAATCACTGAGCCGCTGCAATTGAACTTGCAAAGTTTGGGTCAGCCAAAAATAGCCTTGCCACTCAAAGCCTAAGTTTTCTACACTTGGATATTCTGATACCGCGATACGCGTAATCGGTCGAAATACTTCATCATTTGGACTACGTAATACCGCCGCCATATGCTGCATCGCTTGCGTCAATTCGTGCTGATAATGGATAAGTAAAATATGGTTTTCATCATCAATCTCAATATTAGCCAAACGCGGTGCCGCACTTAACAGTAAATCAATGGTACCAATGATATTACGATGGGTACGCTGAATAGTCTCTAGCGTTTCTTTTTCAATGCCCGACTCACTTGCTGTCGCTGCAATATGCGGACGCACGGCAAGCAAACGCTTATTAATCTTTTGTAATGCTTTCACCAAGGACTTATTGACCGGTGTATCTGGTATAGAACTGTTCGATGGATAAATAATACTGGCCGAACTGGTCGCCTTACTATATTTAAACGGCTTGGGCACTAAGACATCCGCATCAATATGATTGCCAACCCCTGCATACAAATTGCTGCAGGTTTCAAGATTACTGGCCAACAAAAACCGCCACATCAACGTCGATTTAAGCGGTAAAATTAACGTTGCGGCCACCGCTACTCCTGCACCAAGCAAAATATTGAACGCGCGATATAAGCCATCTTGGGCAATATTGCTGTGGTCAGGACTCGACACAATCATCAGCATGGTAATACCTGTCAGCAGACCGATATAGCCCAATTGCTTGACCGCCACATAACCGATGATGCCACTGATAATGCCAATCAGTGCATAATATAGCCACAACCAGCCACCGATATCTTTAATCAGCCATAAGAAGCTAAGCCCGACCACCACCCCAAGCAAAGTACCCAATATCCGCTCTTTAGCCTTGGTATAAATCGCCCCTTGATATTGCAACAAACCCAAAATCACAAACACGGTAATGGTCGTCCACTCACCATGCGGCAAGTGCGTAAACTCATTTAACAAGAGCGCAATAAGTACAGCCAGACCCAAACGTATGGCATGCAAAACATCTGCATGCTGATAACGGGCATAAGGCTCTACAAACGGGGCGGTAAATCGTTGCCAAAAAGTCGGTTTCACGCAGGGTATCTCTTATAAGTGAAGGAATAAAAAGTCGGTTAAATTCTAGCTACTGGCTTAACTATTGATAAAGCGATGATAAAGTCATGACCAAAAAATAACGCCTTTTACCTATTAAAAGATAAAAGACGCTGAAGGTCAAAACATGCTAGCACATAACGACAAAAAAACACCCTAACAACATCGCATTTGGCTATTGGTAATGCTGAAAGGTGCTGACAAATACTTGCCAGCATCTCCTATATTTACAAGTGTAAATCGGACTCGCCCCCCTGCTCTTTCATTCTACGCTGCTCACGCCTTTGATAGCGCAGACCAGAAGCAGCATACCACTGCGGTTTGGTCGTTTGTAGCAGATCACTTAACTGTTGCAGTTGTGCTTGCAACGTTTGCGTCAACCAAAAATATCCTTGCCACTCAAACGTTGCATACTGTACGCTAGGATATTCTGATAGCGCAATACGCGTAATAGGTCGAAAAGTCTGATCGCTTGGACTGCGTAGTACTGCCGCGATATGCTGCATGGCTTGGGTGAGCTCGTGTTGATAGTGAATCAGTAGCGTATGATTATCATCATCGATATCGATACTCGCTAAACGCGGTGCTGCACTGAGCAATAAATCGATGGTACCGATGATATTGCGATGGGTACGCTGAATCGTTTCTATCGTCTCTTTATGAATGCCGGACTCGCTTGCTGTTGCAGCGATATGTGGACGTACTGCGAGTAATCGCTTGTTTATTTGCTGCAGCGATTTTATCAACGCTTTATTGACAGGCATATCTGCAGTAGCGCTATTTTGAGGATAGGACAGGCTAGCTGAGCTTGTCGCCCTATTATAGACAAGCGACTTGGGAGCCACTATTTCAGCATCGATATGATGTCCGACACCGGCATAAAGCGTACTACAGGCTTCTAAATTATTTGCCAATAAAAATCGCCACATCAACGTCGACTTTAGAGGTAAGACCACTGTCACCATGACCGCAATACCTGTACCGATTAAGATATTGAGTGCGCGATAGACACCATCTTGCGCCATATTAACTTGATTCAAGTTAGAGACGATCATCAGCATAGTAATGCCAGTGAGTAACCCAGTATACCCTAGCCGCCTGACCGAAAAATAACCAATAATCCCACTAATGATACCAATAAGCAGGTACTCTATCCCTAACCAAGCACCCGTCCCTTTATTGAACCATAAGATTGCAAATGCCACCACAATACCCAAAACCGTGCCCAATACTCGCTCTTTGGCTTTGGTATAAATAGCGCCTTGATACTGTAGCAATCCCAAAATGATAAAGACGGTGATCGTCGTCCATTCCCCATGTGGAAAACGGCTTATTTGATTGGCTAACAGCGCAAACACGATGGCTGCACCGATACGTATGGCGTGCAAGATATCAGCGTGCTGATAGCGCGCATAAGGTTCAATGAATGGTGCAGTAAATCGTTGCCAAATTTTTGGTTTCACGCACAGGTACTCTTATTAATTGAAGAATATATAGTCAATGAAAAGTAATATCGAACCATCATGTACTGCTGATATCAAAAAAAACGTCTCTTACCTGTTAAAAGGCAAAAGACGTTTGAGATCTAAATAGAGTGGTCAATAATTGGATGTAAACCAAAACCATTATACCTCTAAGAAGTCCAAAATACCTTCAGCGGCTTCACGACCTTCCCAAATCGCAGTCACGACCAAATCAGAACCACGTACCATATCACCACCAGCAAATATCTTGGGGTTTTTGGTTTGGAATTTAAAGGTTTGCTTTTCCGCTGCCAGCACGCGACCAGAGCTGTCCATTGCCACTTGCTGAGACTCAAACCAGTCAGCAGGGCTAGGACGGAAGCCAAAAGCCATAATTACAGCATCACATGGGATAATTTCTTCTGAATTAGGAATCGGCTCAGGACGCTGACGACCACGATTGTCTGGCGCACCCAAGTGAGTCGTGACGACTTTCACGCCATTCACTTTACCATTCAAGCCAATGATTTCTGTCGGTTGACGATTGAATAGAAACTCAACGCCTTCCTCTCGAGCATTGACCACTTCGCGGCGCGAACCTGGCATGTTCTCTTCGTCACGGCGATAGGCACAGACTACTTGCTCAGCGCCTTGGCGAATACTGGTACGGTTACAATCCATCGCAGTATCGCCACCACCTAGCACCACCACTCTTTTACCCTTAAAGTCGATATATTCTTCAGGATTTTTTTCCCAATCGTTGCAGCGATTGACGTTAGCAATTAGGTAATCTAGCGCATCATGAACACCGATAAGCTCTTCACCAGCAAAGCCGCCACGCATATAAGTGTAAGTACCCATGCCCATAAATACCGCATCGTACTCGCTTAGCAACTCATCAATACTAATATCAGTACCAATTTCTGTCTCAAGACGAAATTCCATGCCCATGCCTTCAAAGATGACACGGCGGTTACGCATGACGTCCTTTTCCATTTTAAATTCTGGAATACCAAAGGTCAGTAAACCACCAATTTCAGGACGCTTATCAAACACAACTGGTTTTACGCCGTTTCTAACGAGTATATCTGCACAGCCCAAACCTGCTGGCCCTGCACCGATGATCGCGACTTTTTTATCTGTCCAAACCACATCAGACATATCCGGACGCCAGCCAAGTGCAAAGGCGGTATCGTTGATGTACTTTTCGACATTACCAATGGTCACAGCGCCAAAGCCATCGTTTAAGGTACAAGCGCCTTCACATAAGCGATCTTGGGGACAGACGCGACCGCAGACCTCAGGCAACGTATTGGTGCGGTGACACAATTCAGCCGCTTGAAATATCTGCCCTTCGGTGGCCAATTTGAGCCAGTTAGGAATGTAGTTATGTACAGGGCACTTCCATTCACAATAAGGGTTACCACACTCCAGACAGCGGTGCGATTGCTGCGCAACGGCTTCACTCTCAAACGGTTTATAAATTTCAACAAATTCCGTTGAGCGCGTGGCGATGTCTTTTTTGGTCGGCTCAAGCCGTGGTACATCTAAAAACTGAAAACTATTTTCTAAGCGTTTTGCCATGGTATTGTCTCTTTAATATGAGGCTTTTTATATCAAGCTTTTTTAAAGTGGGCGGTGACAGTCAACGATGTCTCATTTATCGCAAAATTAAGAGCTTTATATCGTGACCGTCACTTACCTGCTGAAAACCTCTGAGTTAAAAGGTTTTTAAAAGCGGAACATTGGATAATCCAAGCAAAGCTACTGTGGGTCAGCCATGGTGGTCTTGAGAAGGCTCGCAATGTTTGCCGCTTTAGGCTTCACCAAATAAAACTTACGAACATAGTGCTCAAAGTCAGCCAATATCGTCTGACCCCACGCGCTGCCTGTTTTATTAACATGCGCTTCAATCACTTGCTGCAAATGAATACGATGCTCTTCGGTTTGCTCACTTGAGATACGATTCAGATCGATCAGCTCATGGTTACAACGGTCAAAGAAGTCCCCTTCCATATCGAGCACATAAGCAAAGCCCCCTGTCATACCTGCCCCAAAGTTGAGACCCGTACGCCCAAGAATAGTGACAATACCGCCTGTCATATATTCACAGCAATGATCGCCTGTGCCTTCGATGACTGCGTGCGCGCCAGAGTTACGCACCCCAAAGCGCTCGCCAGCAGTACCAGCTGCATATAGTTTGCCGCCCGTTGCGCCATATAAGCAGGTATTACCAATGATGGCGGTCTCTTGCGCCGTAAAGCTTGAGTCTTTTGGTGGATAAATAACAATCTCACCGCCAGCCATGCCTTTGCCGACATAATCATTGGCATCGCCTTCTAGCTCAATATTTAGACCACCTGCATTCCAGACGCCTAAACTTTGCCCAGCAGTACCAGTCAGATGCAGTTTAATTGGCATATCACTCATGCCAAGGTTGCCCCATACTTGCGCAATTTCACCAGAGATACGCGCGCCGATAGAGCGATCACAGTTACCGACATAATAGCTATAATCGCCGCCATTACCTTGACGAATATTGAGCAGCATATCACTAATCATCTGTTCAGCGAGTAAGCCTTTATCAAATGGCTCATTACGCTCAACCTGACAGGTTTGGGCTTTACCACTACTGGCCGGATGGCTAAATAATAATGGCGTTAAATCCAAATGACGCTGCTTATCCGTGTTGCCTTCTAATACTTCAAGCAAGTCAGTACGTCCGACCAATTCTTCCATACTATGCACACCAAGGGCGGCAAGCCATTCGCGCGTTTCAGTTGCTACAAATTTAAAGAAGTTAATGAGCATCTCCGCTTCGCCAATGAAATGCTCGTCACGTAGCTTGGCTTTTTGCGTCGCAACCCCAGTCGGGCAATTATTCAGATGGCAAATGCGTAGGTATTTACAACCAACGGCAATCATCGGCGTGGTACCAAAGCCAAAGCTTTCTGCCCCAAGGATAGCGGCTTTTACCACATCAAGTCCTGTCTTTAGACCACCATCAGTTTGAATACGAACTTTATGACGCAAGCCATTTACTCGTAATGATTGATGGGTCTCAGCCAGTCCTAGCTCCCATGGTGAGCCTGCATGATGGATAGACGATAGCGGAGAGGCTGCTGTGCCGCCATCATAGCCTGAAATGGTGATTAAATCGGCATAGGCTTTTGCCACGCCAGTCGCGATAGTACCAACGCCCGGACGTGAGACCAGTTTTACCGATACCAAGGCATCAGGGTTGACTTGCTTTAAATCAAAAATCAGCTGCGCTAAATCTTCGATAGAATAAATATCATGATGCGGCGGCGGTGAAATCAACGTCACACCCGGTACAGAATAACGTAAGCGCGCAATCAAAGCATTGACCTTACCACCCGGCAGCTGACCTCCCTCACCCGGCTTGGCACCCTGTGCAACCTTGATTTGCATCACTTCTGCTGAACGCAAATACGCTGGGGTGACGCCAAAACGACCCGAGGCAATTTGCTTAATTTTCGAGTTGCGCAGCGTGCCATAACGTACTGGATCTTCGCCGCCCTCACCAGAGTTTGAACGTCCACCGATGGTATTCATCGCCATGGCAATCGCTTCATGGGCTTCGGGTGACAATGCCCCCAACGACATGCCCGCCGAGTCAAAGCGCGTCAGAATGGATGAGATATCCTCCACGTCATTAACGTCGATAGAGTTATCTGTTTTTAATTGCAATAAATCACGCAAGGTCGCAACCGGACGGCTATTGACCAAATCAGCATAATTACGATAATTGTCGTAATCACCCGTGCGTACAGCTGTATGCAGGCTGTTAATCACATCTGGATTAAAGGCATGATATTCTTTATTGAAGACAAACTTCAGTAAGCCACCTTGATCGAGTGGCGCGCGACGCTTGAAAGCATTCGCCGCTAGCTGTGCTTGATCGGCAGCTAAGTCAGCAAAGGTCGCACCTTTAATACGACTCTGTACGCCTTTGAAACACAGGCTCACCACCTCTTCAGAGAGACCCACTGCTTCAAATAACTGCGCGCCGCGATAAGAGACAATGGTCGAGATGCCCATTTTTGATAAGATTTTTAGCAAGCCTTTATCCAAGCCTTTACGGAAATTAACCCGCGCTTGAATCGGATCACCAAGCAGCTCACCAGTCGCTACTAAGTCATCAATAACATCATAAGCCAAATAAGGATAAACGCAGGTCGCACCAAAACCAATCAAGACTGCCACTTGATGCGAGTCGCGCGCCAAACCAGTCTCAATGATTAAATTAGCATCAGTACGAATACCTTGACCAATCAAATAATGATGCACCGCACCAGTCACCATGATGGCATTGGCTGGTACTTTATCGGCATCGATGTCTTTATCAGACAACACAATCAAAGTGTGACCAGCTCGGATGCTGTTAGCTACTTGCTCGCAGATAGCCATGATGGCTTCTGATAACTCAAGGGTGCGATCATAGTTTAAATCAATACGCGCCATTTTAAAGGCTGGATCACCCAAGGTCTCAAGCTGCTGCATCTTGCTGGCTGACAGTACAGGCGACGATAAGATAATACGGTGTGCATCTCGCGCTGATGGCGCAAACACGTTAGTTTCAGCACCGAGGCAGGTCTGCAATGACATCACGATAGATTCACGCAATGGATCAATCGGTGGATTGGTCACCTGTGCGAACTGCTGGCGGAAGAAATCACCGACATGGCGGATTTGCTGCGACAGCACTGCCATGGGCGTATCATCACCCATTGAACCGACAGGCTCTTGACCATTTTCGGCATTGGGGCGAATAATTTCAGTACGCTCTTCATTGGTGATGTGATACATTTTTTGCAGTGTTTTTAGCTCATTACCACGGCATGTTTGCGCTGCTAACTCTTCTTCTAAACGCTCATCGTCACGGATACGGGTTGCTTCTTCACGCAGCCATTTACGGTACGGATGGGCTTTTTTCAGTAACGTCGCAATCGCTTTAGTATCTAAAATTTGACCCGTTAAAGTATCAATAACGAGCATTTGACCAGGGCCAACGCGTCCTTTTGCCAATACATCTTTTGGCGAGTAATCCCACACACCAACTTCAGAGGCAACGGTGATATAGCCGTTCTTAGTTGTCACCCAGCGCGATGGGCGTAGACCATTACGATCAAGCATACAGACCGCATAGCGTCCATCTTGAATCACCAAACCTGCTGGGCCATCCCACGCTTCCATGTGCTGCGAATAAAACTCATAAAAGGCGCGCAAATCCATATCCATGCTATCGACATTCTGCCAAGCAGGTGGCACGAGAATCGACATCGCATGGAATAGATTCATACCGCCTGACATGAGGACTTCAAGCATATTATCTAAGCTTGATGAGTCAGAGCCCGTACTGTTCACCAGTGGCGTCAATTCATTCAAATTGGGCAATTTGTCTGATTTTAGTTTTGGCGTCCGTGCCTCAGACCAGTTGCGATTGCCTGTGATGGTATTCAACTCGCCATTGTGAGCAAGATAACGAAACGGCTGCGCCAAAGGCCAACGCGGCAAGGTATTGGTGGAGAAACGTTGATGAAATACCACGATATGCGATGCCAAACGCGCATCTTGTAGATCCAAGAAAAATGCTGGCAAGTCTGATGGCATCACCAAACCTTTATAGATAATCGTCTGACAGCTCAATGAGCACACATAAAACAGCTCATCATCAGCTAAGCGCTGCTCTGCTTTTTTGCGTGCGACAAACAGTTTACGGTTAAAGTCGTCCGCTGCTAAATCATCGGGTGCGTTGACAAACACTTGCTTAAAATCAGGTAAAGTCTCACGGCCAATGTCACCGACGATGCTCAAATCAAGCGGCACATCACGCCAGCCAGCAACCTCTAATCCTTGGGCGACAATCTCATCGCTAAGCACTTGCTGGCTATCACAAGCTTTTGTCTCATCTAAATTGACAAAGATCATACCAACGGCAAAGTTGTCAGTAATCGCGAACCCTTGCTCAGCAGCAATACCTCTAAAAAACTCAATAGGCGTCGCCAGTAGTAGACCACAACCATCACCCGTTCTACCATCAGCAGCAACACCGCCGCGATGGGTCATACAGCTTAGACTATGAATAGCAGTTTTTACCAAATCATGGCTGGCTTGTCCCTCAATATGAGCGATCAAACCAAAACCACAGTTATCAGAAAAGTCATCTGGCGTGGCCAGGTGGGTTTGCGAGGAAATCATTGACATGGCTAGTCCTTTTAGGTGAACGGGCAATTTATGCATCCAATGCAGATCATAAACTGAAGACCGTAAGCAGAACGGGCTAATAATTAATATTCGTATATCCGAATTAATAAATGGTGTGACGCTCATAGACATCATACTTTGAGACTAAGGTGAAAGCTCTGGCACTCCCAGTCATTGAATGATGTTTCAATAGATCATTAACATATTAAAAGATAGTAAACGGTCGCCCTTGGCAATGACATACAGCCCTGTATACCCGTTACCTAATCATCAATAACACAATGTCGCTATCTTGAGTGTCACTTGTTATCACACCATGCCTAGCAATCCAGACTGATTGACTACGCATGTAATAACCGTGCATTTGATTAATTTTGAATATCTGACGCTCTGTAATCAAGCGCTTCATTCACTCTAAAGAGAGCGATAATAAGAGAGGTTGCGTCACTTGCGATAGCTTAATTATAGATAGCAAGTGACAACGCTTGAGACAAAAAAATTTAGTAACGCATCTTTTAAATGATAGAAGTTTACCAATTCATTGTTAAAAAACAATTTTTACGATAACTATACAGAACGTCGCCCACAGTTATATTAGTTAATGACAGACAAAAAATCTAGTCTTTTCTATCGATTCATCCACCATATTTTGTAAGAGAACTTATTACTATTGGTTATAGGATGATTAAATGTTCTATGCAAATTTTGATACATAGTATCTGTGACAAGGCTTAGTTGAGATGCTTAATTAAGATCAACTTCTTTTGAAAACGTATTTTTAGCACTAATTATATGTTTTACGATGCTCCACAAAAAAACCCACTAACCAGCTTGTCAGTGGGTTTTTTTAATCATAGTGGTAACGAGGTTATCATAACTATCAACGATATGGTCACAAGACAAACATACTCTAATTACTTTTGTCTTCTATCAGTGTTTTTATGCTGTCGTTATTGCTCTTAGGAGGATTGGTATTCTTGCTAGTAGTGTTTGCGCCAGAATTTGTGCTACTGGTACTACTTGGCGGCTTCGGTGTTGCGACTACTGGGGGTTTTTTAGTGGTATTTTCAGTGCCTGATGTCGCTGGTTTTTTATTCTCTGATTCAGACTTAGTTCCACTACCTTCATTTTTAGGCGTGGTGATAGAGGATACTTCCTCTTCATTGCCAACAATACGCTCTTCAGTGACCGATAAAGTATCGGAGGTATCTGCTGACTGACGGATACTTTCATTGTCGCTGTTACTGGCAGTTTCTTGACTGCTACGACCAGCATTGTCCCCATTATCCGTTTCTGGCAGTGGCTGGCGCACTGGCACTTCGCGCTTAGTCGGCTTTAGATCAACAGAACGTGTGCGTCTGGTGCTCAAATCTTTAACTGGATCAGGGCGTTCATAATTATCGATGATACCGACATAACGATTGATCTCTTCTGGCAACACACGCACATTGGCTGGCAACTTAAAGTCTATCAGTTTTGCCGCGCCAACCGCTTCTTGTGGACTACTCATGAGCCCATAAGTTAACATATAGCGAACTTGATTTTCATCATCAAGATAACGGAAATAAGCAAATTTATTACGGTCTGCGCGGCCTTCTAAATAACTGACAATCACATCGTTTTCGGCGACATTCATCACCTGCACTGTCCATTTGCCTTTATTCGCCAACAAATAACGTTTGTCTTTAAACTCAGCAGGATAATTGCGCAAATCACGTACCGTCGTATCAAAACTAATGGGCTGCACGTCGGTATCAAGCTCGTGTAACGACTCGATTTTTAAGGGCTGCTCAAGCTCAGCACTCAATGGTTGCGGTGCTGATATGGGGGCATTTTCAATTTTGGCACCCATCGCTGGCGTTTGACTAAACATCCAAATCAGAGCCGTAACCACACCCAGCAGCAAGGTCATTATCAGCCAAATCAACGCTTGACGGCGATATGACTGGCTAGCGGTACGCGGCGTCGATCTTGAAGCTGCCATGGGAGTATCCTTGGTGAAAATAAAGTTGACCGCATTCAAGAGATGCGCAGTAAGTAGAATGGCGGCGAGCCAGTCTGCTTTAAACCGTTGCGTTCAGTGAGTATTCACGAGCACTAAAGCTTTAAGACATTATACGCGGTGTTGTGATAATACCTCGTACAAAAGCTCTTCATCGAAATCACTGGTCAATACGGCCTGACCTAGTGATTTTAACAAAATCAGGCGGATTTGTCCGTGTTTCACTTTTTTATCATGTCCCATCAAACTTAGCGCCGTTTGTGTATCAATGCGTGGCGGGGTGATAGGCAAATTTGCTAAGTTTAAAATACGCTTAATACGAGCAATGTCTTCGACCGTTAACCAACCCATTCTCTGTGATAACTCTGCGGCTTGTACCATGCCAGCAGCGACTGCCTCACCGTGTAGCCAATTACCATAGCCTTCATGTGTTTCAATGACATGACCAAAAGTATGACCGAAATTTAACAATGCTCGCACGCCTGACTCTCTTTCATCTTGCGCGACGATATCGGCTTTATACTGACAGCAGCGTTTTACGGCATCACCAAGTACCGCTAAATTCAAATCCATCATCGCTGGCAGATTGACTTCCAGCCAATCTAAGAACGTGACATCCATAATGAGTGCATATTTAATGACCTCAGCCAACCCGGCTGACAACTCGCGCGCTGGCAAAGTCTTGAGCGTACTCATATCAGCAAGTACCATTTGTGGCTGCCAAAAAGCGCCAATCATGTTTTTGCCTTGAGGATGATTGATGCCCGTCTTACCACCAACGCTCGAATCCACTTGTGACAGTAGCGTGGTTGGAATCTGGATAAAATTTACACCACGCATAAAGCTTGCTGCAGCAAAGCCCGTCATATCACCAATAACGCCACCACCTAGAGCAATAAGCGTAACGTCACGATTAAAATGCTCGGCCATCAATACATCGTAAATTTGATTGATACTGCTCTGATGCTTATATTGCTCACCATCTGGCAATACGCAAACACGCACAGTGAACTGCTCTGTTAACTCTTTTTCTAAAGCGTTTAGGTATAAAGGCGCAACAGTATCATTAGTGACAATCAATACTTGGCGACCACGAATATAAGGTGTGATCAGCTTTGCCATACTGTTGTGATTTATCGCTGTTTTCTCAGTAATGACGATTGGATAGTCATGGCTTTGCGTATGAACCGTTAAACCGTCATGAAACAGTGGCGTTGCCATTAAGCACTCCCTAAACATTTTGAATGAGATAAAAGTAGCTGAGCTTAACTAGGGCGCGTCCTGATTTTTATCACCATTTTTAAATGAGGACACGCCTTGATAAAGTTTATCATTATGGTTAATTTTCTTTATCTTCTGGTGCTATAGCAGTCGAGTCAGTAAATGACTCTAGTTGCTGTAAGAGCTGATTGACCATATGACGGGGATAAGTATGACCAGTTGGCATAATAATATGAGCGACTTGGCGATATAAGGGATCACGAGTGCTATATAAATCTTGCAAGATTTTTCTAGGATTTGGCTGCTGTAACAGTGGTCGTGATTTGTCTTTAGCCGTGCGAGCCATTTGCACATCAACTGGCGCATTCAAATAAACCACGATGCCGCGCTGATGCAAAAACGCTCTGTTTTCAGCACACATCACAGCGCCACCACCAGTCGCTAAGACGATTTGGTCTTTTTGAGTCAACTCATCGATGGCGCGCGTTTCACGCTCACGGAAGCCCGCCTCGCCTTCTTTAGCGAATATCCAAGCTATGTCAGCCCCTGTCTGCGATTCAATGTACCAATCGCTGTCTACAAAGGTGCGCCCCAACTGCTTAGCCAGCAATTTACCGATGGTTGTCTTCCCTGCTCCCATCGGCCCTACTAAAAATACCGACGGCAATTCCTCCACCATAATACTTACTCAGCTAAATTAGCTATGATACAACGTCATTGATATTCTGGCTAGTAATGAGCGTTGATTATTGTTAGTAAAATTCAATCAATATGAAAATTTTCCCATAAAAAAAGCAAGCGTTGATGCTTGCTTCTTTTGAGCGAAAACCAATCAATAAATGATTAATCTATGCGGCTAATACCATCATTGATCAATTTTGGCGTGATAAATATCAATAACTCTTCTTTCGAATTACTACGCACGTCTTTACGGAAAGCGCGACCAATATAAGGCAGATCTCCTAAGAAAGGTACTTTATCGACACCATTGCTGGTACGATTCTTAAAGACACCACCCAACACAACCGTTTGACCATCTTCAACAATAACATTGGTCGAAATAGAGTCTTCAGCAATAGCAACCTGATTGTTAATAATGGTCGGCGTACCGTTAGTGATTAACAATTGCAAGCCGATTTTACCATCTGGGGTGATATTTGGTGTGGCCTCTAAACTCAATGCTGCTTCTTTAAAGCTAGTGGTAGTTGCTCCACTGGCAGACGCTTCTTGATAAGGAATCTGCGTCCCTGAAGAGACTTTCGCCGTTTGCTTGTCTGCTGTCAGAATCTTCGGCGTAGAAATCACTTCACCGCGATTATCC
The DNA here is from genome assembly GCF_052378115.1 of Psychrobacter sp. AOP30-A2-5. NCBI lineage: Bacteria > Pseudomonadati > Pseudomonadota > Gammaproteobacteria > Moraxellales > Moraxellaceae > Psychrobacter > Psychrobacter sp. AOP30-A2-5. The sequence continues at coordinate 29,757 of NZ_JBQSXK010000019.1, forward strand.
GCTTGCAGTGCTGACAATTCAAGATCAAGCATCACATCTGACATGCTCAGCAAGCCAAAGGCAATACTACCAGCAGGGTTGGCAACCCCTAAATCGACGTTTAAGTTATCAGGACGAGTAATATCGTATGAAGGATAAGAAACTGTTTGACCATTTACCGTCGTCGTTTCTACATCAAAGTCTTTTAAATCCCATAGCGTTTGATTACTACCACCGACCAATAAATTACGGTTGTTAGCAGCACCATTTGACAAGATACCCCAACGAACCCCAATCTCTTTACTAAAGCTATCAGTGGCACTCACAATACGCGCTTCAATCATGACCTGACGGACTGGAATATCAATTTTACCAATCAATTTATGGATATTTTCGATACTGTCAGCCACATCTTTAATAATTAAAGTATTGGTACGTTCATCTACCGTTACCGTTCCACGATTAGACAATAAGGTATTGTTATCAGCAGCATTTGCATTGCTGCCACCTGATGAGCCACTGCCTTGAGAAATAAGTGTCAAAACATCTGGCGCTTTTGCATAGCTAAGACGAATATATTCTGTGCGTAATGGCGCAAAAGACTCAACTGCTTGCTGTGCTTCAAGCTCACGTGCTTCTTGCTCAGCAAGCTCGGTGGAAGGCGCAACCAAAATGACATTGCCATTCTCACGCTTACCAAGATTCTTACTCTTTAGAATAATATCTAGCGCTTGATCCCATGGGACATTAATCAGGCGTAAGGTGATATTGCCCGCGACTGAATCACTAGCCACAATATTCATTTCTGTGAACTGCGCTAGGATATCTAAGACACTACGAATCTCAACGTCTTGAAACTCCATAGATAGCGCTTCACCGCTATAGACTTTTTCTTCAAGTGTTGGCTCACGTAGTAGCTCAGGTTTTCTGATATTAATATTCAGCTGATTGCCTGATTGATAAGCCTGATACTCATAATCTTCTTTGACATTAATAGTAATTACACCATTTTGACCTTGGTTTTTAGTATCAATACTATCAACCAGACCACTATTAATATTCAAACGGCGCAATAAATTTCTTGGCACGGTGCTACCCGTTAAGCGTACCACTAACTTGTTGCCTTGACGTTGCACATCAACGGGAATGGCTTCATTGGTAAGTGCGATGCTAACGTTGCCACCACCATCATTTCCTGCGGCAAAATTGACGGCACTCAAACCATCATAGCTATATTGCTTACTCACTTGCGATGCAGCAAGTTGTGGGCTTAATAACGGGTTAACTCTGACCACCATGGTATCAGCAGGTACTTGGTTTTTAACCACAGTTTTACTGGCTATATTGACTGCCGGTGCACTACTGGTTTCTACAATCGGTGTAACGACTGCTGTCGTCGTGATCGCATTATTGTCATTGAGTACGTCTTGGATAGGATCATTGGTCATTACTGGACGGTTAGGATCGGTAATGGTTAATAGTAAATCGTTACCCTCAATCGATGTCGTATAGTTACCTGCCTGTTTTAGCTCAACAATCAGGCGCGTGGTACTGTCACTATTTAAAGTCGTGACCTTATCAATCATACCAATATTGTATTCATTAAAGCGACTAGCAAGTCCATTCTGCACTTTTTCAAAATCTAGTACCAAACGGCTAGGGTTATCAAGCTGATAGGCGGCAGGTAACACTGGTAAACCGTCAAATCCCAAACGCATTTGTGTCACCGCTGGCGCAGTTTGTACCACAGAAACTTCGTTAATGCGCTGTGCGGCATGGGCACTATTACTCACTGCTACCATGCTGATTGCCAATGCTGAAATGGCAAAAGCAGAAGATACGCGGTTACTCATCATCGTTACCTTGTTATTGCGTACTGTCATTATTTATTCCTCAAAAAATCTGCCGACTTAGCTTATGGGTGAAACCAACGACTGGGGTTTTTCAACAAACCCAGCGCGGCTGTCTGGCACAATTTCAATCAAGTTAATCTGGGTCGGCGTGATTTCAACAATACGGCCGTCATTTAGTCCAAGATAATCACCTACTTTCACACTCGCGACTGAACCATCAGGGCGTTGTACCAACGCATATCGCTGACCTTCAGGTGAAATTACGACACCACGAAAAATCAGTTGCGATAGCTCATATTGCTCAAGAGGTTCTTTCACTCTGGTAATGTCAGGACGCACACCATCGATGGAAGTGATAGGACCTTGGACATTGACTAAACTCGGTGGTAAGAATGGACTGCGCTGTGCGCTGGCACTATAAACAAAGTCTTCTACTAGCTCAGCTTTGGGCGGTGGTTCAATAGGTTGAGCTGGCTGATTACGGATATCGGTCATTGATTGCTCTGCCATACCAATGCGATCCGCACACCCTGTCATGGACAATACAGCCATGCTTAAAACCAATAGCGTAGGCAGTTTTTGAATATTCATTAGTTGCCTCCTGCATTATCAGTGGTCGCAGCGTCAGTGACAGCAACCGTTTCATCACCCTCAGGGTCAGCTTCTTTTGAACGATAGGTTTTGGTTTGTAATACCAAATTAAGCTCCGGTAAAACATCCAATGTCGGCTGCGGATTGCTGACCTCAAAATCATGCATAGTAATGATTCGTGGTAAGGCGGCAAGACCACTAATAAAGCTACCAAACTGATGATATTCGCCCAAAGCAGCAATGCGGATAGGTTGCTCAATAAAAAATTCGTTTTCAATCTCAGGCTCTACTGAAATGTCTTGAAAACGTATATTGCTGCCGACACCCGTCATGTTAATGCCCTCAACCAGCTCTGATACACGCGTATCTTTTGGTAACTGATCGAGTAAGGTATTGAACTCAGCTTCCATTTGGACAACTTGCTCTTGGTAAGCTTTTAAATGACGCGCGCGTGATTCTTTTTCACGATAGCTATCAAGTAACGTTTGTTGCTGGCTCTCAGCAGCATTGATCTCATCGATTTTACTACTAATCGGTAAAGCCCACGCCAACGCTGCGATGAGCGTGATGATAAGCCCTATTACCGTTACCTTTACAGGTAATGGCCAGCTGCCGTAGTTTTCAGAGTCTAACGACTCAAAACTGCGGCGAAACTCCTGTAAATCAAACTGTTGCTTTGGTTTCAGGGCTGTTTTTTTGGTTTTAATCAGGCTTTTTTTACGGTTAAGCTTCATAACTCACCTCCAGGTACAGTGGTACCGTCAGCACCTTCTACAGGAACGGCTGTTTCCGACTGTACTTTGGTCGTGATCACAAACTGTACATAACTGTCTTCAGGATAAATAGGACGCGGCTGTTCGCCAGCGGTGACCGTATTATTAAGCACTGGTGCAGATTCATAAGCACTGATATTTTGTTGGATATTACTAACGGCTGAATCACCCATCCATTTACTATCATCAAGATTACGAATCAAACTTGATACAATATTTGGATTATCAGCTCGACCTGTCAGCGTCAAAACATCGCCTTCACGTTTGAGGTTATTCAAATAGAGTGCCGGCGGGATAGCTTTAGCAAGATCATCCCATAAACGAACGGGCACAGGACGTCGACCCTGCAAGTCTTGAATGACTTGCATACGTGAAATAATATCCTCACGGCGCTGCTCCAGACTATCAATTTCAGTCAAAGCCGTATCTAAAAGAGCATTTTCTTTTTCAATCAATGCGTTTGCATCAAGTTGTTCATCAAGCTCGTTGTTAAAGTAGCTCCATGAAGCAAATGCAGCCAATAAAGTGAGCAAAGTCACTGCCACTACTAACGTGAGAAATTCTTTATTGCGACGCTCGCGCTCTTCTTGGCGCCAAGGTAATAGGTTAATACGAGCCATTAGTCGAAGCTCCTTAACGCAAGACCGCATGCAGCCATTAAACTTGGTGCATCAATGGCCAGTTGCTCATTATCGATATTTGGTGCAATAGTCATATTGGTAAAAGGGTTGGCAATACTGACAGTCACCCCAAGTTTTTGCTGTGCCATGCCAGCAAGACCAGAAATAGAGCTACTACCACCAGCAAGGACCACATGATCGATACTACTGTATTGGCTTGAAGAAAAATAAAATTGCAATGAGCGAGTAATTTGTTGAATAGCATTTTCGATAAAAGGCGTCAGCACATCAAGATAGTAGTCATCTGGTAAGGTACGCTCACGCTTACTAACAGCCGCTTCTTCAGCAGATAGTCCATAACGGTTTTGTATCGCTTCTGTTAACTGAACACCACCAAATAATTGTTCACGGCTATAGATAAACTCACCGTTCTTAGCAACATATAAAGTCGTTTGATTGTGACCAATATCTATCAAAGCAACTAACTCAGGGGCATTTGGTAAGTTATTTACCATGAGTCCAAAAGCACGCTCTATCGCATGGGATTCAATATCCATGACCTTCGTTTGAAGACCACCAAAGGTTAAGGCATCAACTCTTTGGTCAACATTCTCCGAGCGTGATGCGGCAAGTAAGACTTGCACCATGTCATCACTTGCTAAAGAAGGCCCTAAAACTTCAAAGTCTAGGTTGACGTCTTCTAATGGATAAGGTATGTATTGATCAGCATCTAAACGTATCTGCGCTTCACGCTCAACGTCGCTTAGCGCAGCATCCATATCAATAATTTTAGTGATTACTGCTGACCCTGACACGGCAGTTGCAGCACTACTACCAGCGACATGACAACGTTTAGCTAAGTTAGCAATAATATGACCAACCGCTTCAGTATCTACAAGAAGTTTATCGACGACTATACCTTCTGGCAGTCTTTCAATACCATAAGATTTTAGATGAAACATGCCCTGTTGGCGCTGTATGTCAACCAACTTTACTGAAGTGGCACAGATATCCACACCAATTAAATTCTGACTTTTGGAAGTAAATAGCCTCACAAACTCTATACCTTATATTAAGTGTACAATCTGATAGTTATTTGTAATAATTCAGTACAATACTTTACTTAACAGATAGATTCAAGCATTTAAACAGGTTATTAAGGTCAACTTACACATTTATTATGACCTGCTGATTTTGTTCAAGGTATAATGTTTTATCTGTTGCAAATTTTAATTGATAAGTCTTCTTATGACCAAAAAAAATGCTACCGCCCGTCTCATTCACTTTTTGGTGGGGCTTGTTATTGCCTGCTTGGCATTGGCAGTTATCTTAGCACTTGCTGTGCCCATTGGTTTTTATGGGATGGCAATGTATTTATCGCCTACCCTACCTAGCATTCAAGAGATTAAAACAGCAAATTTAGAGATGCCATTACAGATATATAGTAGTGATGACAAACTCATTGGCCAATATGGTAACCGTTTATCTTTACCCGTTACTTTTGAAGATATTCCTGAAAATTTGACTCATGCTTTTTTAGCAGCAGAAGATGCGTCCTTTTTTCAGCACAGCGGTATTAGTATTAAAGGTCTTGGTCGCGCAGTGACAGAAGTAGTGACTGACGACGACAGCCAAACGGGCGGCTCTACCATTACTATGCAGGTTGCCAAAAACTACTTCTTAAGTCCAGAGCGCACCTTAAATCGCAAATTGGTCGAGCTATTTTTAGCACGTAAAATAGAAGATGAGCTCAGTAAAAATGATATCTTGACGCTTTATGTCAACAAAATCTATCTAGGTGAAGGCGCTTATGGTATCCGCGCCGCGGCCAAAAAATACTATAGTAAATCCTTAGAAAACCTCACTATTGCTGAAACAGCAATGTTGGCAGGTCTGCCCAAAGCCCCTTCTAAATACAATCCTGTTGCCAATCCCAGTCGCGCGCTGACTCGCCGCAACTGGATCATTGGACGCATGCACGAGTTAGGCTATATCAGCAAAGCACAACGCGACGAAGCGATCAGCTCACCAGTAGGCATTAACCTCTATAAAGAGAAGCTCGACGTCAATATGCCGTATTTGGCAGAAATGACACGCTCTACATTGGTCAATCGCTATGGTGAGCAAGTGATGCATAGTGGATGGCGGGTACGCCTTACGGTTGATAGCAAAGCACAGACAGATGCGGAAGCGGCGGTACTGACCGGTTTGGTGGCTTACGAACATCGTCATGGTTGGCGCGGGGCTGAAGCAAATGATGAACCGCTAGAAAATTTCCGCCGCTATAGTAATATGACTCCCGCCAAAGTCACCAAGGTTAATGCTCGCAGTTTTGAGGCGACAATGCCCTTTGGTGAAAATGTGACCGTTGGTTGGTCTGGGATGAGCTGGGCACGCAAGTATATTTCTGCCAATCGTATCGGTTACTTTCCTGACAACGCCCGCCAAATTGTCAATAAAAACGATATCATTCGTTTGATACCGACCGCGAATGGTAATTGGCAGCTGGGACAAATTCCCAAACTACAAGGAAGTCTGGTCTCCTTGAATCCAGAAACTGGCGCTGTTAAGGCATTGGTCGGTGGCTTTGACTTTAATCACAGTAAATTCAATCGTGCTCTACAAGGCTGGCGTCAACCAGGCTCAACCATTAAACCGCTTGTCTATACCGCTGCTCTAGAAAAAGGCTATCGCCCAGATAGCATTGTTTCGGATCGACCGATTCAAGTGGGTGACTGGAAACCGAAAAATTCTGATCAACGTTTTTTAGGCGAAATCACTTTACGCCGTGGACTGTATTTATCTCGTAACTTAGTCTCTATTCGTCTCTTACAAGCCATTGGTATCTCTGATACGCGCGACCTATTAGATGAATTCGGACTTGATAAAGAAAAGCTACCGACGACTTTGTCGTTAGCGTTAGGTGCAGGACAAGCAACACCGTTACAAATGGCAACAGCCTATGCTACGTTCGCGAATGGTGGTCACCGTGTACAGCCGTATTTTATCGAACAAATTTATAATTATAATAATAACCTCCTCTTTCAGGCAAACCCACGCCAAGCGTGTGCCACCTGCTTCAATGAAAAACTTGAAGACCTCAATAGAAATCTCCTCGAAGATTATAAGAAGTCAATTGAAAATGAAGACAGTGCTATCGATGATGAAGTGACGGTTAAAGAACAAAATTTAGAGAACAATGATGATATTGATAACATTGAACAAAGCGGTAAAGCGCTAAATCTAAAGGTTTATGATGCTAGTCCACAGGCCGATCGCTTAAAAGCACCAGCGGTTCAATATGCAGTGGCTAAGCAAGCACCTAGAATCTTACAACCCAGAGTCGCTTTTGAGATGGCAGATATCTTACGTGACGTCGTACAGCGTGGTACGGCAGTACGAGCCAAGGCTTTAGGTCGTGATGATATTGGTGGCAAGACCGGTACCACCAATGAAGCAAAAGACGCTTGGTTTGCAGGTTTTCATCCTACCAATGCAACTGTCGTGTGGATGGGTTTTGATCAACCATCAACCATGGGTCGTCGCGAATATGGTGGTGTGGCAGCTCTACCCGTTTGGATGGATTTTATGAAAGCCCAACTTAAAGACACGCCTCATCAATGGGTGTCTATCAATAACCGCGCCAAATCGAAAAAACAAAAGCAAAAAATTATAGAAATGACTGATGATGGTATTCTGGCCGATGATGAAGATACGGATAGCAGCGAATCAGAAAAACCAGTTAAGACGCAGACTCAACAGCGTAAATCACCACCAGCTGAACCTGTTGAAGCACAAACTAGCTCTCAAGCAGCCAAACCTAGTAACAGCCGTAGTAATGATAGTGTGCCGCAAAACCCTTTATCGGTAACACCCGTTGAGCGTATGCCACCGATACCAGAGTAGACAACCATTAATAATATAAACTTATGACTTAAAAAAGGCTTATTTAGCACTCGCTAAATAAGCCTTTTTTATACTTAATATTTTGATCAATACCACTCTATTAAAGGACAGTCATCAGTCAACTAGGACATGTCTTCATTTTAAAAATGGTGATAAAAATGAGATAAAATTTTAATAACTATTTTTAGAACTCAACCATACCAGCACGTAGTTGCTCAATCAGCTCTAAAAACTGCTGACGCCACTCTCGTATCGTCGCCTCATCTGGCAGCCATTGATTCGACAAGGTCACAACGTTAACAATAAGATCAGGTGAGGCAGTATTGCTTGGTGTTTGATCTACGATAGCATCTGGCGGTACGGCGTACAGACAACGCTGATACGCACGCTCTATATTGGCCAAAAAACCCTGCTGCTGTAACTGCTGTAATCGCTGAATCTCAGGCGATACTTGGGTACGCTCGCTCAATGCTTGCTCAATATCTGACAATGTTGGTGCGCTCATGTTTAAACTATAAAAATAACCTAGCTCTTGGGTAAATGCGAGAAAGGCACCGTACAGATGAAAAATAGCAGTTTCACAATGGGCTTGATAGTGCTGTTTATCATCGGTACTTCCCGCCGCTTGGCAGGATAAACGACAGAAATACAGTTTTTGATTGGTTCGATCTGCTTGATATTTGGCAACGCGGGTTTTACCTGCCATTTGCGACTTATCCTTATATGAAATGTAAATTAGGGCATATTTTCCAGTGTACTATTTTTTTAGATAACAGTACCATGCATTTCTCACTTTATTGCACACACAAAAAAGCCAGCAACTTAGGCTGGCTTTTTATCAAATTAACAATAAATCAAAGACGCTTAATACTATTAATTATCCTGATTAAGCTCTTGTGCAAAGGCTTCATCAAAGCTTGCAAAGTCTTTACTATCCGTGCTCGCTGACATATCAAATGCTGCATTGTCAAACCCTGCTTTAAGATCTTTATCTAGCAGTTTTTGCTCCGCTTTCTCTTTGCGTGCTTTATGATAAGCAAGACCAGTACCAGCAGGAATCAAGCGACCAACAACGACGTTTTCTTTCAGACCACGTAGCTCATCCACTTTACCAGTCACGGCAGCCGCAGTTAGTACACGGGTCGTCTCCTGGAACGATGCTGCTGAGATAAAGCTTTCTGTTGCCAGACTTGCTTTGGTGATACCTAGTAATTGACGCTCGAACTGTACTGGGAATTTATCTTCCGCTTCCAGCTTCGCATTCAATGCTTTGATATCAGAGTACTCTGCTTGATCGCCTTTGAAGTGGTTTGAATCGCCGCCATCGGTAATCTCAACTTTACGCAGCATCTGACGAATAATCACTTCGATGTGCTTATCGTTGATTTTTACACCCTGCAAGCGATAAACGTCCTGTACTTCGTTAACGATGTAATCAGCAAGTGCAGTCTGACCTTTCAAACGTAAGATATCATGTGGATTCTGTGGACCATCAGCGATCACTTCACCACGTGCTACCGTTTCGTTTTCAAAGACGTTAATTTGACGCCATTTCGGGATCAGCTCTTCATGAATCTCACCATCTTCATTGGTGATAATGAAGCGATTTTTACCTTTGGTCTCTTTACCAAAGCTAACCACACCTGTCATTTCTGCCATGATGGCGTGATCTTTCGGACGACGTGCTTCGAACAAGTCAGCAACACGTGGTAGACCACCGGTAATATCTTTAGTACCTGAAGAGGCTTGTGGTACACGACCCAAAATCGAACCGGCTGCTACTTTTTCACCATCGCTGACGCGAATGATGGTTTCAGCTGGTAAGAAGTAAACCACTTCTTTACCTTCGTCAGTGTTCAAGATAATCGCAGGACGTAAGTCTTTTGCTGAACTTGAACGGTCACGAGTAGCAAGAATCTCAAATGAGCTCATACCCGTCGCATCATCAACTTTTACGGTAGCAGTTAAGCCATCAGTAATCTCACTGAAGCGTGCAGTACCAGCAAATTCTGTGATAATAGGATGCGTGTGCGGATCCCATTTAGCGATGGTTTGACCAGCATCAACCTGATCTTCGTGTTTCACAAGCACGCTAGAACCATAAGGCACTTTATAGCGCTCACGCTCACGACCAAGCTCATCGGTCAAGGCGATTTCAGCTGAACGCGATACGATGACTAAGTGACCATCGGTATGTTGAACCGTTTTCATGTTTTCGAAATGCGCTTGACCAGCACTACGAACTGAGATGCTGTTATCCACTGATGCTGAGCTTGCTGCCCCGCCCACGTGGAATGTACGCATCGTTAACTGAGTACCTGGTTCACCGATAGACTGTGCCGCCATAACACCGACTGACTCGCCAATGTTCACTTTATGACCACGAGCCAAATCACGACCATAACACTGTGAACAAACACCATGCTCAACATTACAAGTAATAACTGAGCGTACCCAGATATCATCAATCGCATTGTTATCAAGCACGTTTACCCAATGCTCATCGATCAAAGTACCTGCTGGAATCAATACCTTATCAGCATCATCGTTATAAGTCACATCACGAGCCGTCACACGACCTAGCACTAGCTCACCTAACTTCTCAATGATTTCACCACCTTGAATATGTGGTTTCATGAGCAAGCCTTGCTCAGTACCACAGTCATCACTGGTAATAACCAAATCTTGTGCCACATCAACCAAACGACGCGTCAAGTAACCTGAGTTAGCGGTTTTCAGTGCCGTATCCGCAAGACCTTTACGTGCACCATGCGTTGAAATAAAGTACTGAAGTACTGTCAAGCCTTCACGGAAGTTTGCTTTAATTGGCGTTTCGATGATTGAACCATCTGGCTTAGCCATCAAACCACGCATACCAGCCAACTGACGAATCTGAGCCGCACTACCACGAGCACCAGAATCTGACATGATAAAGATAGAGTTAAATGACTTCTGCTCTTCTTCCTCACCTTTGGCGTTCATGATTTTATCAGTGGCTAAGTTGTCCATCATCGCTTTAGCGACTTTGTCATTGGTACGTGACCAGATATCAACCACTTTGTTATAGCGCTCACCAGCGGTCACAAAACCTTGCTCGAATTGATCTTCGATTTCGCGAACTTCGCCTTCTGCCACTTCGATAATTTGCTTTTTCAGTGGTGGAATGACCATGTCATCAATACCGATAGACACACCAGACAATGTCGCTTGGGCAAAACCAAGATACATCAATTGGTCAGCAAACATGACACTTTCTTTAACGCCAACTTTACGGTAGCAAGAGTTAATCAAACGAGAAATATTTTTCTTCGTCATCTCTTGGTTACATTCATCAAAAGACATACCTTTAGGCATGATGTTCCAGATCAATAAACGACCTGCAACCGTTTCTTTTAAGCTGATTTCTTTAGTCTCATTGCCATCTTCATCAATATGCGTCTCGGTGACACGCACTTTGATCTTAGCGTTTACATGCAAATCGTTTGAACCAATCGCACGCAATGCTTCATTAACGGTGGCAAAAATCATGCCCTCGCCTTTGGCATTGATAGACGAGCGACTGATGTAGTACAAGCCCAATACAACATCTTGCGACGGTACGATGATTGGATCACCGTTGGCAGGCGACAAGATGTTATTGGTAGACATCATTAGCGCACGTGATTCAAGCTGTGCTTCTAGCGTCAATGGCACGTGAACGGCCATTTGGTCACCATCAAAATCGGCGTTAAACGCGGTACAAACGAGCGGATGCAATTGGATTGCTTTACCTTCGATTAGTACTGGCTCAAATGCTTGCAAGCCCAAACGGTGAAGCGTTGGTGCACGGTTAAGAAGCACTGGATGCTCACGGATAACCATGGCCAGCATATCCCACACTTGCGGCTCTTCACGCTCTACCATCTTTTTGGCAGCTTTAATCGTGGTCGCTAAACCATGAGACAATAATTTGTTATAAGTAAATGGTTTGAATAATTCAAGTGCCATTTTCTTTGGTAAACCGCACTGATGTAGACGTAGCGTTGGACCAACAACGATCACCGAACGACCAGAATAGTCAACACGCTTACCAAGTAAGTTTTGACGGAAACGACCTTGCTTACCTTTGATCATATCTGCCAAAGACTTCAATGGACGCTTGTTACTACCAGTGATCGCACGACCGCGACGACCATTATCCAGCAAGGCATCCACTGATTCTTGCAACATACGCTTTTCGTTACGTACGATGATATCAGGGGCGCTCAGCTCAAGCAGACGCTTTAGACGGTTATTACGGTTGATCACGCGGCGATATAGATCGTTTAGATCTGAAGTCGCAAAACGACCACCTTCTAGTGGTACTAGCGGACGCAAATCTGGTGGTAGTACTGGCAAGATGTTCATCACCATCCACTCAGGCTTGTTATTAGAATCACGGAAGGCTTCTAATAATTTAAGACGCTTAGACATCTTTTTAAGCTTGGTTTCAGAACCAGTTTGCGGAATCGCTTCGCGCAAATCATCGATTTCAAGATCTAAATCGATATCTTTCAATAGGTCTTGAACCGCTTCAGCACCCATTTTAGCAGTGAATTCATCGCCAAACTCTTCAAGCGCTTTATAATAGTCTTCATCATCAAGCAGTTGATACTTCTCTAAAGAAGTTAAACCTGGCTCAGTAACGATATAGCTTTCAAAATACAGAACGCGCTCGATATCACGTAGCGTCATGTCTAGCAATAGACCGATGCGGCTTGGTAATGATTTTAAGAACCAAATATGCGCCACTGGGCTGGCTAAGTCAATGTGACCCATACGATCACGACGTACTTTCGCAGTCGTCACTTCTACGCCACATTTTTCACAGATAACGCCTTGGAACTTACGGCGCTTATATTTACCACATAAACATTCAAAGTCTTTTACTGGACCAAAGATTTTGGCACAAAATAGACCATCACGTTCAGGCTTAAACGTACGATAGTTAATAGTTTCAGGCTTTTTCACTTCGCCATGTGACCATGACTTAATGACGTCAGGTGAGGCTAAAGTAATTTGAATGCTATCAAACTCTTGATTACCGTTGCCGGTAGGGCTTTGCATGATATCGAGTAAATCTTTCAAGTTGCTTCTCCGTTATCTTTATAATCATCTGATAGCGTATTATTGACGCAAATAAGATGAATGAAGGCAATGAATAGGGTTGAGACAAATCACTAAAAGCAGCAGCGATGCGCATACTGCTTTTAGGTTGACCACTAAGGATAATAATTAACTGAAGCTATGTTAAAGGTAGCTTCAGTCAGCCGTGCTTAATGGGTTTGTTTTAACTCAATATTAATACCCAATGATTTGATTTCTTTGGTCAGTACGTTAAACGATTCAGGCATACCTGGATCCATATACTGCTCACCATCAACGATGTTTTTGTACATACGCGTACGGCCTTCAACGTCATCCGACTTCACAGTCAGCATCTCTTGTAGCGTATAAGTCGCGCCGTAAGCTTCTAGTGCCCAGACTTCCATCTCACCGAAGCGCTGACCACCGAACTGAGCTTTACCGCCGAGTGGCTGCTGCGTCACAAGTGAATAAGAACCAGTTGAACGCGCATGCATCTTGTCGTCAACCAAATGGTTAAGTTTGAGCATGTACATATAACCAACGGTTACTTTACGGTCAAACTTCTGACCAGTACGACCATCATACAACGTCTGTTGACCATCACGGTCCATACCAGCAAGCTCTAGCAGGTCTTTAACTTGGCTTTCTCTTGCGCCGTCAAATACTGCTGTGCCCATTGGTACACCAGCGCGCAAGTTATCTGCTAGCGCCATGATGTCATCATCACTCAAGCTATCAAGATCAACTTGCTCACCGCCGACTTGGTTATAGATTTTGTCTAAGAAGTCACGTAAATCTTTGATCGCTGCTTGCGATTTGAGCATACCATCGATCTTCTCGCCCAAACCTTTCGCTGCCATACCCAAATGCGTTTCTAGAACCTGACCGATGTTCATACGCGATGGTACACCAAGCGGGTTCAAGACGATGTCAACGGTATTACCATTTTCATCATAAGGCATATCTTCAACTGGCATAATGCGCGATACAACACCTTTGTTACCATGACGACCGGCCATTTTATCACCAGGCTGAATACGGCGCTTAACGGCGAGATAAACCTTGACGATTTTTTGTACGCCGTGCTGCAGATCATCACCAGCGGTTAATTTGCGTTTTTTCTCAGCAAACTTCACATCGATATCTTTTTGCTTATCAACCAAATACTCAGCGATTTGCGTTAGACGCTCAGAGATTTCTTCTTCAACTGGTTGGATATCCAGTAAGGTCTCAAGGCTCATATCTTTCATATCAGCCAATGCCATCACTGTACCGGCTTTTAGACCAGAACCACCGCTGACTTTTTGACCATCTAACAAGTTACCAATACGCCCACGAGCTGCTTCTTCAAAGATACGTAGCTCTTCTTTTAAATCTTTACGATAGCTATCAAGCTGTGATTTTTCAATTGCTCTTGCACGTGCATCTTTTTCCACGCCATCACGAGTAAAGACTTGCACGTCAATAACCGTGCCTTTGCTTGAGGTTGGTACGCGTAGCGACGTGTCTTTAACATCAGCCGCTTTTTCACCAAAGATAGCCCGCAGTAGTTTCTCTTCTGGCGTTAGTTGCGTTTCACCTTTTGGCGTCACTTTACCAACTAAGATATCACCAGCGTCGACTTCAGCACCGATATAAACGATACCTGCTTCATCAAGACTTGATAGCGCCGCTTCGCCAACGTTTGGAATATCGGCAGTAATTTCTTCAGTACCTAGCTTGGTATCACGTGCTACACAAGTTAATTCTTGAATATGAATAGTCGTGAAACGATCTTCTTTAACCACTTTTTCAGAAAGTAAGATTGAATCTTCGAAGTTGTAACCATTCCACGGCATAAATGCGATGCGAATGTTCTGACCCAATGCAAGCTCACCAAGATCCGTTGACGGACCATCAGCTAAGATATCGCCTACAGCAATAGCATCACCTTGGTTGACGATAATACGTTGGTTGATACACGTGTTTTGGTTAGAACGCGTATATTTAACTAAGTTATAGATATCAATACCAGCTTCACCAGCAATCATCTCATCTTCATTGACACGAACCACAACACGTGATGCATCAACGTCTTCGATCACACCGCCACGCTTAGCGATCACACAAACACCTGAGTCACGCGCAACGTGACGCTCCATGCCCGTACCGACTAACGGCTTATCAGCACGTAGCGTAGGAACCGCCTGACGCTGCATGTTCGAGCCCATCAAGGCACGGTTAGCATCATCATGCTCTAGGAACGGAATTAGACCAGCAGCTACCGATACAACCTGACTTGGCGACACATCCATATGCGTCACTTTTTCTGGCGGCATACGGACAAATTCCCCATAGCTACGGACACTGACCATCTCATCAGATAACGCGCCTTCTGCGGTTACTGGCGAATCAGCCTGAGCAATAACTGTACCGACTTCTTCAATTGCTGATAGATATTCAATAACATCCGTTACTTTACCATCAACCACACGGCGATAAGGCGTTTCTAAGAAGCCAAAGCTGTTGGTCTTTGCAAAGGTCGCTAATGAGTTAATCAAACCAATGTTTGGACCTTCAGGAGTTTCAATCGGACATACGCGACCATAATGCGTATCATGAACATCACGTACTTCAAAGCCTGCACGTTCACGAGTCAGACCACCAGGTCCTAACGCTGATACGCGACGTTTATGGGTCACTTCAGACAATGGGTTGTTCTGATCCATAAACTGCGATAACTGGCTTGAACCAAAGAATTCTTTCACCGCAGCAGCAACAGGTTTTGAGTTAATCAAATCTTGTGGTGACAAGTTATCAGATTCCGCTGAGCTTAAACGCTCTTTGACTGCACGCTCAACACGCACTAGACCAACACGGAATTGGTTTTCTGCCATCTCGCCGACCGAACGAATACGGCGGTTACCTAAATGGTCGATATCATCGACTTCGCCGCGACCATTACGAATCTCAATCAATTCTTTTAGGACATTAACGATATCGGCATTGGTCAATACACTACGAGCGCGTTGGATGTCTGGATCATCAGTATTATCAAACTCTAACCCTAAACGACGGTTAAATTTCATACGACCGACATTTGATAAGTCATAACGATCCGCGTTGAAGAACATGCTGTCAAATAGTTTTTCAGCGGTCTCAACCGTTGGTGGCTCACCTGGACGCATGACTTTATAAATTTCAATCAAGGCTTCTTCGCGGCTTGAGGTGCTATCTGCACGTAGCGTATCGGCAATATAACTGCCTTGATCGATATCGTTGGTGAACAAAATGCTGAACTCTTTGATAGACTCGCTGGCTTCAAATGCACTTAATTTAACCAATAACTCATGGTCAATTAGAGTATTCGCTTTAGCGATAACTTCGTCATTCACCACGATATCTTCAGCTAAAATACGCTCATAGAGATACTCATCAGGTATCGCAATCTTCGTCATACCTGCTTCTTCAAGCTGACGAATACGGCGTGCATTAATACGCTTGCCCTGCTCTACGATGACATCACCTTCTGGTGATACGATATCGAACTGAGCCATCTCACCGCGCAAGCGATCAGCAACCAGATCAATCTCGAACTGCTCTTCACCTTTATAAACGGCTACTTTATCAAAGAACAAATCTAAGATTTCAGACGTTGTCAAACCAAGCGCACGTAGAATAATTGAAGCCAATAGCTTACGACGACGGTCAATACGAGCAAAAACTAAGTCTTTGGCGTCAAATTCAAAATCTAACCATGAACCACGGTAAGGGATAATACGGGCGTTATAAAGCACTTTACCACTTGAATGCGACTTACCTTTATCATGATCAAAGAACACACCAGGTGAACGATGTAGCTGAGATACGATAACACGCTCAGTACCATTGATAATAAAAGTACCGTTAGCCGTCATCAACGGCATTTCGCCCATATAGACGCTTTGCTCACGGATATCTTTAATAGCCGCTTTGCTATCTTTGTCTTTGCTATCTTTGTCTTTGATGATCAGACGGATTTTGACGCGCATCGGCGCAGCAAATGTTGAGCCACGCAAGATACACTCACGCTCATCAAATTCAGGCGTGCCTAAATAATATTCAACGAATTGTAGCTCTGCATTACCAGAGTGACTCTCAATTGGGAAAATAGAGGAATACGCAGCTTGCAAACCAGTATTCTCACGAGCTTTTGGCTTTTTGTGCTCTTGCAAAAATTGCTCGTAAGAATCTACTTGAATAGACAGTAAATAGGGAATGTCCATCACAGTGGGCAATTCAGCAAAACTTTTGCGAATACGCTTTTTTTCAGTATAAGAATATGCCATCGAGAGTCCTTACAGTAAACGTGGAAACAAATTAAAAGCGTGGCCAGCGTGCATAAATACGATACAAACTTGGCGACGTAAACGATAATATAAAACAGGTAATCGTGTTCAGTTGATATCTTTTGTCAATTACTACTTCTGCTATCAGTGCTTACTTAGCACCCTTACTTTCATTTTATGATCGGTATCTAAGTCAGTCTATATGACCACTCAGACGACCAAATTCAATATCACATCATCTAAAACATATTACTTTTTAGGCAAAACTTACTCATAGAGGTAAGAAAAAATGACTCGTTCAAGGGTATTTCTAAGTTATCTGCTATCAAAACTGATTGTATTTAGTCATTTTTCTTTCAAAAAACCGGCTCTTTCAAAACCAACAATTCTATCAAAACTAATATCGTCGCTGATATGTACCGTCTATAAGCCTAACTACTGACAGTAATACTCTGCGAAACGGACAACCTAAACTTAATAGCTTTTCAGAATTAATAATAATCGGGGTAACTATAACTTTTAGAATCAGTATAAACTATAGTGTTAATGGGAAAGCATGCAGACACAAAAAAATGCCAAACATCTATGGACGTTTAGCTTAAATTAACTGATTTCAAAAACTGGCATGTGTGCTTGCATGTATATCGTCTGTCCTTTTGATGGGTATCCACCGTGATGTTGCATACGACTGTTGGCAGACACAAAAGGTCAAGCTACGAATTATAGTAAAAAAAAGCTGGCAATGCAAGGCATTACCAGCTTTTTTTGTACAACACTAAGATAAGCGAAGCTTATTTTAGTTCAACAGTTGCACCAGCTTCTTCAAGTTTCTTTTTCAACTCTTCAGCTTCAGCTTTGTTAACGCCTTCTTTGATTGGAGCTGGAGCGCTTTCAACCAAATCTTTCGCTTCTTTCAAGCCAAGACCAGTAGCTTCACGTACGGCTTTAATTACGCCAACTTTCTTCTCGCCAAAGCTGGCAAGAACTACGTCAAACTCGTCTTTTTCTTCAGCAGCAGCAGCAGCAGGGCCAGCAGCAGCAGGTGCAGCAGCAACAGCAGCTGTTACGCCGAATTTTTCTTCCATAGCGCTGATTAATTCAACGATATCCATTACTGACATTTCAGCGATTGCGTTTAACACGTCATCTTTAGATAGTGCCATGAGAACTCTCCGTTATCTGATAAAAATTAATTGATTTTAAAATCGCTTGGATTGCTTGCCAAATTTTCAAATAGTGTTGGCAGTAAAGTGCAATCGGCGATGTCAAAGTTACGTTAAAACAAGCAATTATGCCGCTTCTTTTGCGTCTTTGATTGCTGCTACCGTGCGAACAAGCTTACTAGGAACAGCGTTCATAGTTTGAACAAGCTTGGTAACTGGTGCATTCATAGTAGCCATCAAGATAGAGATTGCTTCGTCGCGAGTTGGTAGCTTCGATACGCGCTCTAGCTCTTCTGGACCATAAACAACACCACCAACTGATACCAATTTGGTCTCTAAAGCTTTGTGATCTTTACTGAACTCGAAAACAACTCGAGCAGCAGATCCCAAATCTTCCATAGAGAAAGCCAAAAGTAATGGACCAGTCATACGGTCTGACATGCTCTCAAACTTAGTGCCTTCAAACGCACGTTTTGCTAGGGTATTTTTTACCACTTTCAAAACGACGCCTTTTTCACGGGCTTGTTCGCGCAGCTTAGTAAGCTTTGCAACACCAATACCATGATATTCGGCAGCTACTGCTGAGTAAGCATTAGCAGCAACTTCAGACACTTCAGCCACAACTTGTTGTTTTTGCTCTAGCGTTAATGCCATAAGTTGACTCCTTTAATCTTATCAATCAGCTGAATATTTAATCATTTAAACCTAAGCTTTTAAGCATTGGCATTCAATAATTAAACGAATCGCTTAGACTGACTTGATACGACACGTTATCAGCATATTTATTAATAATAAATTTACTCATAACGACTGATTACGGCACCGTTATCAGAATGACATCAAGTGATAGATTGAACTATCGGCTCTTATCAACAACTGGGTGGGTCACCGTCTGCGTAGGACAATTGAGATTTTCATCTTTCGTCGATTAACAAAAGCAGCTCGTTGTTATTACTAATGATCCGAAAACAATTAATAAAAACGTAAAACTGCTTTCTACCTACGGTCTTAGACAGCATAGCGTTTGCTACGCTGACCTAATTCTTTAAAATATTTTTGCAGCCTTTATTTAAAATCGTCAAATAAAGGCACATATCTAATTATTTTGCTGTGCGATATGGAACTGGATCAATACTTAGACCAGGACCCATCGTGCTAGACAAGGTAATTTTCTTAATGAAAGTACCTTTAGAAGTAGCAGGCTTAGCACGTCTTAAATCTGCAATCAGTGCTTCAGCATTCTGGATTACTTGCTCAGCAGTAAAACCAACTTGACCGATAGTCGTGTGGATGATACCTGCTTTGTCTACACGATACTGTGCTTGACCGGCTTTAGCGTTAGTAACCGCTTCAGCAACGTTAGGCGTAACCGTACCGACTTTAGGGTTAGGCATTAGACCACGTGGACCTAGGATAGTACCTAGTTGACCAACAACACGCATTGCATCAGGAGCAGCAATAACGATATCAAAGTCCATGTTACCAGCTTTGATTGATTCTGCTAGGTCTTCAAAACCAACGATATCTGCACCAGCTTCTTTGGCGGCTTCAGCAGCAGCACCTTGAGCAAATACAGCAACGCGTTTGGTTTTACCAGTACCAGCAGGTAAGTTAGTAGCGCCACGAACCACTTGATCAGATTTACGCGGGTCAACACCCAAGTTAATCGCAATATCAATTGACTCTTTGAATTTAAGAGGTGGTAAATCGTTTAGGATTTGAACCGCTTCTTCAACTGTATACTGCTTTTCATGTACGATACGGCTTTGAATTTCTTTTTGACGTTTGGTTAGCTTGCTCATTTACACACCCTCCACGGTAATACCCATTGAACGTGCAGTACCAGCGATGGTACGAACAGCAGCATCAAGATCAGCAGCAGTTAAATCTGCATCTTTGGTCTTAACGATGTCTTCTAGTTGTGCACGGTCAACTTTACCGACTTTAGCGGTATTTGGTGTACCAGAACCTTTAGCGATACCAGCAGCCTTACGTAGTAAGTATGCAGCTGGTGGTGACTTCATGATGAAAGTAAAAGACTTATCGCTATATACAGTGATCTCAGTAGGAATCGGTAGACCCGGCTCTTGATTTGAGGTCGCAGCGTTAAATTCTTTACAGAACGCCATGATGTTCACGCCTTTTTGACCCAATGCTGGACCAATCGGTGGTGAAGGATTTGCTTTGCCTGCAGGGACTTGTAGTTTGATGTAACCATCAATCTTCTTAGCCATGATTTTCTCCTAAATGGGTAATAGCGCCAAATCAATGTGGTATAAACCTTATTGACTAACAGCTCCCCGGTTAATGAACTTTTTTGCTGATTTAGTCTAGCTTTTCAACTTTACTAAATTCAAGCTCGACCTGAGTCGGTCGATTAAATACGTTTACGGTTAAATGTAGTTTAGACTTCTCGTAATCCACTTTTTCTACCAACCCTTTAAAGTCAGTAAATGGACCATCGATAACCAACAGCTCTTCGCCCGGCTCAAATAAAGTCTTAGGACGTGGGTCGGTTTCAGTCTGATTCAAACGGTTTAAAATACGATCCGCTTCTACTTGCGTAATTGGCGCTGGTGTTTCAGGTGTGCCACCGATGAAACCCATAATACGTGGGCACTCTTTAACAATGTGCCAAGTATTGTCGTTCATTTCCATCTGGATCAATACATAACCTGGAAAGAACTTACGCTCACTCTTACGCTTTTTGCCGTCTTTCATTTCAACGACTTCTTCAGTAGGAACCAATACGTCACCGAATGATTCAGCGAAGTCACTACGATTAATACGATCAGTTAATGAACGCTGTACTTGCTTTTCATATCCTGAAAACGCTTGGACAATATACCAACGCATATCACGCTCCTGATCATTATAAGTAAATTTTGGGGTAAGACTCACTAATACGTGCGACTAACCAATAAAGATGCCAACGAACCAATTGAAAAAGTTATCTAATAACCAAACCAGAAAACCAACAATGGCAATCATGACAATGACCTGCCAGGTATATTGAAACGTTTCATCCTTACCTGGCCATGTCACTCGGCGCAATTCAACAGCAGCGTCTTTTAATAATATTTTAAAAGCGCGGCCTTGATGCGTTAATGCCAAGCATACTAAGGCGAATACAATAAGGGCAACGATAATACCAATACGTACCCAGATATCATTGGCAGGTTGCCAATAGCCAGGTAAATACTGATTAACTAACGTCGCCCCGATTAATACTGCTGCGGCAAGTAGCCACAGTACCACATCTTTTATTGAGCCTGTCTTAGCCACTTCAACAGCAGTTGTTTGATTGCCCGCTGAGATGTGCTTACCTTTAGACAGCATTCCACCAGCACCCGCCTTGGCATCAGATAACTTAGTCTCGAGGTTATCTTGATCATTGCTCATAAAGAACTCGCTTCGGAGATGGTGAGGTATAACAAAGATGTGATAAGAAGATGGCAGGCGATGTAGGACTCGAACCTACAACCCTCGGTTTTGGAGACCGATGCTCTACCAATTGAGCCAATCGCCTATGGGTGTAAAGGACAGCATTATACAATATTTGATATAAAATGCAAGCCTTTAGCGGTAAAATTATTACTTTACCTAGTTTTACTCTTATTTGAATGTGCTATTGAATCATCATTACTTTAACAAAATGAAGATACAAGCGACTAATAAGAAGCAGCGTTAATATAGCAAGCTCCGCTAAGAATTACAATAGATGGGAAAGTAAATTATAAACGTTATAGATATAACTGGCTAATCATGTTGGCTAAGATAACAAAAGGTTTGATCATACTACCGAAGAATAACCATATTTCCCGATCATTTTATCTAAAAAAAGCCACCCTTAAACAAGGATGGCTTTTTATGACTAACTTACAAGCTCATTACTGAGACTGATAGATTAGTTTAGTACGTTAGCAACAACACCAGCGCCTACCGTACGGCCGCCTTCACGAATAGCGAAGCGAAGACCTTTGTCCATAGCGATTGGGTGGATAAGCTCTACGCCCATCTCAACGTTATCACCAGGCATAACCATTTCAGTACCGTCTTGTAATTGGATTGCACCAGTTACGTCAGTAGTACGGAAGTAGAACTGTGGGCGATAGCCGTTTAGGAATGGTGTATGACGACCACCCTCTTCTTTTGACAGTACATATACTTCAGCGTCAAACTTGGTGTGGGGAGTGATTGAACCTGGCTTAGCT
>NZ_JBQSXK010000020.1:0-50244 GCF_052378115.1 Psychrobacter sp. AOP30-A2-5
AATGGCAGTCTACGGGGTTTTGCGTTGGGCTGAGGTAAGCTCGTAAATAAGCATGCTTATTTCATCTCAATCATGTGGGTTTCTTTAACAAGTCGTTATCAATGATCATTATCTAAAAAATGAGCTGGTCTTTCTTTATCTTATCGTGATGAATACACTGATAGCCGGTTTGATATATAAAGCGTATAAAAAAAGGAACTTACCCTACGGTAAATTCCTTAATATGACACGAACAATCAATTCTAAAAATTTGCTTTTGCTTTAATCGTCGTAACAATACCCGATAACGCATAAATAATACCAATCGCCAAGATACCAACAGGTATATCATAGAGCACAATACTCATAACCAACACACCAATTATTAGAACTACAAAAGGTACTTTCTTTTTATCAAACTCTTTAAAGCTATAGTATTTGACATTACTAACCATCAGTAAACCACAAATCACCACCCAAGCAGCAAATAAGAATATGACTGCCGTATCGTACTGCCCAACCCATTCATTATGGTCAACAGCGACCATAACGGCTGCCGTTACTAATATAGCAGCAAGTGGACTGGCCAAACCGACAAAGTATTTTTTATCAACAATACCGACCTGAACGTTAAAACGTGCGAGACGGAAGGCGGCACAGGCGGTAAAGACAAACGCACAGCCCAAGCCAATGCGACCTAACGGCTGTAGCGCAAAACTATAAACTAAGATCGCTGGTGCAACACCAAAAGCCAGCATATCGGCAAGCGAATCATATTGCTCGCCAAAGGGGCTTTGCGCATTAAGCATACGCGCCACTCGCCCATCAGCACCGTCGAGAATAGCGGACAAAAAGATGGCTAAAGAAGCTTTGTAGAACTCGCCTTGCGTACTGGCTAAAATCGAATAAAAGCCAGATAGCAGTGACAAGGTTGTAATTAGGTTTGGCGCTAAATAGACACCGCGACTGACTACTCGCTGCCCTTCAGCAACTTCTGCTTCAATCACTTCAAAGGTCAAGCCATCATAACTCTCATTATCCGCTAAGCGAATATTGAAATCATGCTCATCGACAAAGGGCGGCTGGGCGGCTGCGCTGTCTTGTAACAATCCATCATTTAGAAGCGGATGATTTGATTCGTCTTTAGGTGATTGCACGTTAGTCATCTCAATATCCTTATTTGCCGGCATAGTTATTCACTAACATGGTTATTCGCCGACTAGCCAGCGTACATTGGTTGCGCTATCAGGCGTTAAGTCTGGAGCATCAGCCACTTTTAATGCAGGCTGTAAGAAGCGTAATATCTCACGTGCATGATTATCAAATTGCCAAGGTGGATTGATTACCAGTAAACCTGTACCGTTAAGACCAACCGCCACATCATTTGGATAAATATTCAGCTCACAAACCAACTGGCGGCGCATTTCAGTACGCTTCAGTTTTTTATAAAACAATTCAACGGCTTCAACGTTCTTAATAGGGAACCAAAGCGCATAAGTGCCTTGTGGCCATTTATTATAAGCAGCAACGAGTAAATTTATAAGGCGGGTAAAATCTTTGTGCTCTTGCTCATAAGGCGGATCAAGAAAAATCAGACCACGCTTTTCTTTTGGCGGAATAACGGCGGTAATACCTTCAAAGGCATCACGATGCTGTATACCAATGGGTAACTTGTGCAACTGATAATTTAGCGCATCATATTCGCTAGCTTTGGCTTCAAAAGCTTCACCGCGCACGCCCGCATCTGGATTTTTCTCGATATGATGGGCAACCCACCAAGGAGAACCAGGATAGACTTTATTGTCATAAGTGAAACGCGCTTGCTTAATGCCTTCCATATAATCTTTGACAGCAGCGGGTGCCTTGTCGGTATTGGCATTTAGTAACGCTTGGATACCACCTTTGGCCTCACCTGTCTTGCGCGCTTCTTCACTGCTCAGTGAATACAGTCCGCGACCACCATAAGCATCAAGCACATAAAAAGGTTTGTTTTTTTGCCCCAATTGATTAAGGAGTTGTACCAATAAAATGTGTTTAACCACATCAGCAAAGTTACCAGCGTGGTAGGCGTGTTTATAGTTCATAATCTCAAAAGTTTAAATAAGAAAAATTACATCTATGGTAGCATAGGCAGAGTAAAAGATAACGATGGTTTTGGTAAAAAGGCATTGATTGGCTATGTATTGCTAGCTAACTGACCATAGTGAGACGAAATGACAGAGATTATTAGCAATCTTGATGTGACAAAGTTGGTGATTGATCATCCGATAGGAGAAGATAATCCACCATTATTATTTCCTCATAGCGACGACCCAAGCCAAAAACCACTGACTCAGCGCGTATTACAACAGTCTGATTTCGATATCAGTTGGCAAGATAAGCTGACTGATACACAACTGGATACATTCGTTGATGATGGTTGGATCATTATTGATGAGGTCTTTGAAACGAAAGCGCTGTTAGCCTTGCAAGCAGAGAGTGGTTTTATTGACTATCGTGACGCAGAGCTGACGGCTGGGATTCGTGTCAGTGATATTCGCGGTGATCGCATCCGCTGGATTACAGAAAACTTCTTTGCTGGGTTTTATTATTTGCAAAGTATCAATGCGCTTGCCGCCTTATTTAATCGCAGTTTATTTGCCGGTATTCGCCACAGTGAAGCGCATTATGCTTGCTATCCGGTAGGTTTTGGCTATCAATGGCATAGTGACAATCCAGCTGGGCGTGATGAACGCGTTATCTCTGCGGTGTTTTATCTCAATGATGAATGGGAACCAACTGACGGCGGCGCACTAGAAATCATTGATAAACATGGCGTTCATCATAACGTCATGCCTGTCGCCAATAGATTGGTGATATTTGACAGTGACCTACAACATCAAGTACAAATTGCCCATCGGCAGCGTTACTCTATCGCTACGTGGATGCGCCGTGATGGTTTGGTGCCTTTTGTTGAAGACAAGATTTAAAACGCATTAGCAAGTAACAAGCAACGACTGATTGTATTTTATCGTGGCTGCCAATTTTAAAAAATTATCATCTTAATTTATAATAAAAAGGTTTATTCATGTCGGACTTTAATAAACAAACCATCCATCAACAAGAAAACCATCAGCAGCAAACGCTAGATTTAAGTATTGCGCTACTTGAACGTCCCTCCGTCACCCCAGATGATGATGGCTGTCAAGATATCTTGTCAAAACGACTATCACAAGCTGGGTTTGACTGCGAATTTATGTATTTTGGCGATAGAGATCAAAGCGGCGAACATGCAGAAGTTAAAAATCTATGGGCGCGCCGTGGCACCACTGATCCAGTTATTTGTTTTGCTGGTCATACCGACGTCGTGCCTACGGGTGATGAAAACAATTGGACGTATCCGCCATTTACGCCCACCATCGCTGATGGTTATCTATGGGCTCGCGGTGCAGCTGACATGAAAACGGGGATTGCGGCTTTTACCGTCGCCGCCGAGCGTTTCGTCGCTAATTATCCTGAGCACAATGGTTCGATTGCTTTTTTAATCACCTCAGATGAAGAAGGCCCGTCTATTAATGGCACGGTCAAAGTCATTGAAACCTTAGAAGCACGTCAAGAAAAAATCACCTATTGCTTGGTTGGCGAACCATCGAGCACAGATACGCTCGGCGATATCATTAAAAACGGTCGCCGCGGCTCATTGGGTGCGGAACTTACGGTCACTGGCAAACAAGGTCATGTTGCATACCCGCATTTAGCTTGCAACCCTATCCATGCAGCCATGTCAGCTTTGGCAGATTTGACCTCAGCTACTTGGGATAATGGCAATGATTATTTCCCTGCGACTTCACTGCAAATCTCTAATATCAATGGCGGTACAGGTGCCACCAACGTCATTCCTGAGACGTTAAAAATTATCTTCAACTTCCGCTTTTCAACGGAAACGACTGAAGATGAGCTGAAGGCAAAAACGCATGCTATCTTTGACAAACACTTTACTAATAGTAAGGCCAGTTATGATATCCATTGGAAATTATCTGGTCAGCCGTTTTTGACCCCTGAAGGTAAGTTGGTTTCTGCCTGTCAAAAAGCCATCAAAAAGGTAACCGATACTGACACGACACTATCTACATCAGGTGGTACTTCTGATGGACGCTTTATTGCACCAACGGGTGCACAAGTCGTTGAGCTTGGTGTAAGAAATGCGACGATTCACCAAGTTGATGAAAAGGTAGAAGTCGATGACTTAGGCAAGCTTGCGCAGATTTATGAAGGGATTTTAGAGAATTTGCTGCTAGATTAATCATTCGTTGAAGTAAGCAAAGAAAGCGCCAAGTCTGATAGCAGACTTGGCGCTTTTTTATTATTTTGACTGATTTATTCAATACTAATTTTACTCAATACCAATATAGAGATCAACTTGACCATACTCTAGATTACCACCGATATAATGCTCAAAATCGACATCAAAAGTTCGGGTATGCTCACAGCTGCGATCATTAAAATAGGTCCAAGCCTTTTCCCAAGCATTCATCACCGTGTATGGCATTCTACCCTGCTCAGAGAATACCAAATACTTTCCTGCAGGAATATATACTGTTACTAGGTTTGCAGCCTTAGACATATTTTCACTGTCTGATGGCTCTTGCTCGCTGGCTACTTTCCAACTGGCAACCACATCAAAAGCGCCGACCAAATCATCGCTCTCATAGTTATGATAGACACCATAAATGTCTTCGCCTTTAGGCAGATCACTGGCATGATTTTGATAAAACTTTTGCCATAAACGACCCAGTTTCGCCGTGTCTTCGCTAATCTCAGCGTTATTGGTCGTACGAACGCTAATACCTTTACAAGTTATTGCTTCAGGTAACTCTTTAATTTGTGACGTCATGATCTGTAAGTCCTATATATTTATTCAGTTTTCTATTTGAGATAGTATTAAAAATAGCGCTTCAGGGTATAAATCTAATCTGCTTCATCAATCCAATTCATTTGAATCGCTTCCAAGATGCCTTCATTTGATTTTTGTGGATCATCATCAAAACCTTCAAGCTCAGTCACCCAGCGATGTAAATCAGTAAAACGGATGTACTGCGGGTCGGTCTCTGGAAACTTCTCATACAGCTCAATAGCGATATCTAAGCTGTCTGTCCATTTTAATTTTTGCGGGGTCATGATAGCTCCTTAACTTTTAATCATTTTTATACACCTCATCAAATCAGTAGTCAATTTGACTGGTGATTTGATTGGCAACTTAATAACCGCTATCCTACCAAAATTCGCCTGCTGATTATAGACAAGTTCGTTATGCCGCACTTGTTGTTTTACTCGTTTCAGCAGATTTGGCAGATTTAATCGCCACTTGATGCTGATTCCAAGAATCAATGACCTCATTCAACCGCTCACCTATCATATCCAATATCTCTGGCGCACATTTGCCTTTTTTATTGGTCAATACAAACTTAGTCATACCAACGCCCATCAGCTGGTTTTTTACAAAAAAGCGCGTTTCAAAATAAACGTATTTTTTATCCCAGCCAACAAGCGTGCTACTTACCGTCATCTTATCTAAAAATTTAATTTCTTTCAGATAAACCATTTCTTGCATGGCGATAACCCAATTTAATGGTTTAATACCTTTTTGATGACAGCACGCCATCAGCCAGCGAGTAATGTTTAGCTCGATAAAAGACAAATAACGATAATTAGGCAGATGATTCCGAAAGCCCATATCATGCGGCAACACTCGATAATGACGAACTGTCGGTGCAATCAAGAGCTCAATACTAAGGCGCTCGCTTACTGATTGCTGCTTAAGTTGTTGTTTTAGCAAGCTGACCATAATAAAAAAACGTATCAACATATTCATAAATGACTCTCTTAACGCTTATTTTGTGTAAATTTATTGGGTATAAATTATTGTATATAATATATAAACAGCGACTGGCTATAAATGCAGCGTACCTTAACGCAAAAAAAGCCACCTCAGTGACTTTCTTTACTTAAAAATTTATAGGCAAAAGCTAACCGTTAAACACATATTTTAATGATTAATGACCTGCGCCATTGATACTACGAACCATCTCTTCGACCATCTTCTTGGCATCACCAAAGATCATCATGGTTTTGTCCATATAGAACAGACTGTTATCAAGACCTGCATAACCTGTGTTCATTGAACGCTTGATGACCATGACCGTTTGCGCTTTGGTCACTTCTAGAATTGGCATACCAAAGATTGGTGAAGTTGGATCATCTTTCGCAGAGGGGTTTACCACGTCGTTCGCACCGATGACCAACACCACATCGGTACTTGCGAAGTCCGAGTTAATCTCATCCATCTCTAAAATATCATCATAAGGGACATCGGCTTCAGCCAATAGAACGTTCATGTGACCTGGCATACGACCCGCAACCGGATGAATCGCAAAACGCACATTCACACCTTCTTCTTTTAGCAGCTCATACAACTCTTTTACCGCATTCTGTGCACGGCCCTGTGCCATACCATATCCCGGTACGATCACAACACTGCTTGCATTGGCCATTAAGAAACCCGCATCTTCTGCCGAACCAGCTTTGTAGTTCTTCGGTGCGCCATCATCGCCGCCCGCTGCTACAGCGCCTGTACCCATACCGCCAAATAAGACGTTGAGTAATGAGCGGTTCATGGCTTTACACATGATGTAAGACAAGATCGCACCTGATGAACCAACGAGCGACCCTGCAATAATCAGCATTGAGTTACCAAGGGTGAAACCAATGCCTGCTGCTGCCCAACCAGAGAACGAGTTCAATAGCGAGACCACCACTGGCATATCACCACCACCGATTGGCGCAATCCACATCCAACCAAAGATAACGGCAATCACTGCCATCGCATAAAATGCTGGTAATGAGTCAGTAACGAAATAAACGCCACCGAAACCAATCATTGCAATGAATAATAACGCTTGGACAGGTTTTACCCAGCCGCCAACCAACGTTTTAGCCCAGCTTTTAGCTGCCAATTTACCAAAGGCAAAGACGGATGCTGAAAAGGTAATCGCACCGATGAAACAACCGATAAATAGCTCAACTCGCGCCACTGCACCATGCTGTTGTTCAGTATGCAATACGGTTGCCAATGCAATGGCGACCGCTGCCAAACCGACGAACGAATGCATCAAAGCCACGGTTTCTGGCATTTGCGTCATCGCGACTGTTTTCGCTTTCCACATGCCGACGAGGGCACCCAAAATCATCGCACCGATAATTAACCACAGCACAGGGCCTTCTGCTAAGAAGAATGTCGTGACGACCGCAATCGCCATCGCTACCATACCAAAGCGGTTACCACGGATAGCCGTCTTAGGGCTAGACAAACCACGCAAGGTCAATACAAAGAGGATAGCGCCTACTAAATAAAACCAATCAGCATTTGCCGCAATCATTGTTGAGAAATCATTCATGCGTCGCCTCCAGTTTCTGTTGTCCCAGTTTCAAGAGCGGGTGCTTTTTTCACTTTAGGTTTGAACATCGCAAGCATACGTTCGGTCACGGCAAAACCACCAAAGATATTGATACTGGCCAAAAATACCGCGAAGGCACCTAATAAACTGGTCGGTGTAAACACAGAGCCGTCAATGGTGACGGTCTGTAGCATCGCACCTACGATGACGATACTCGATAGTGCGTTGGTGACAGCCATTAATGGTGTGTGCAATGCAGGCGTGACGCCCCAAACGACGTAATATCCGACAAAAATAGCAAGTACAAATACGGTAAAAATCGCTACAAATGGTGTGCTACTCATGGCCGCACCAGCTGGCGCTGCCGCTAAAATAGTGGCAATCATCTAATCCTCCTAAAAATTTATTCGTTACTGGCAAATGTGTAGTGAAAGGCAGTCAAAACTTAGCGTTTGGCTAGTCGTACCTGACTGTCATGTGTCACTGCCAGTGCGCCTTGAATCTCGTCTTCCATGTCTAAGTTAAGCGATAAGTCATTTGCTGAAGCGTTATCGCTAGCAGGCGCAATTAATGTGGTGATAAAGTTAACCAAATTGTTGGCATACAAATCTGAAGACTGCGCTGCAAGCATCGATGGGATGTTGGCGGCACCAACGATACGTACGCCATTGTCTGTGCTGATGGTCTCATTAGGCACGCTGCCTTCGACGTTGCCACCTGTACCAGCAGCCATATCAATCAGCACAGAACCTGCCTTCATTTTAGCAAGGGTTGCGCCGTGCACCAGACGAGGAGCGTTACGACCAGGAATCTGCGCTGTGGTAATGACGATATCCGCATTGCTCAAGGCTTTGTCTACGACAGCGGCTTGATCTTTGACATATTGCTCTGATGGCGTCCACGCATAGCCACCTGTAGACTTAGCTGTCTCAGCCTCCTCTGCACTCATTGGTACATCCAGCCACTTACCACCCAATGACTCTACTTGCTCACGAGCAGTTGGACGTAAATCACTCGCTTCTACCACTGCACCCAAACGCTTGGCTGTCGCAATCGCTTGCAAGCCAGCAACCCCAACGCCTAAGATGACCACTTTAGCAGGCTTAACTGTACCGGCTGAGGTCATAAACATCGGGAAAGGACGTGAGTATTCATTTGCCGCGAGCAATACTGCTTTGTAACCAGCAAGGTTGGCCTGCGATGACAGTACATCCATATTCTGTGCGCGTGACAATGTACGAGGTAAAAGTTCC
Organism: Psychrobacter sp. AOP30-A2-5; assembly: GCF_052378115.1. NCBI lineage: Bacteria > Pseudomonadati > Pseudomonadota > Gammaproteobacteria > Moraxellales > Moraxellaceae > Psychrobacter > Psychrobacter sp. AOP30-A2-5. The sequence continues at coordinate 8,666 of NZ_JBQSXK010000020.1, forward strand.
ATCGCAAAGGCAGTAACACCTTTGGTCGCATAAGTATCAAGCTGAGTATTACGATATGGGTCGAGCATGCCAATGACAATCTGACCTAACGTTAAGCCTTCAATAGCTGCAGCAGGTAAGTCATTGACGGTGGTAATAATTTGAGACTGTGTGATTACCTCGGCGCTGCTGCTAGCAATATCGGCACCTGCAGCCTGATATAACTCATCAGCATAATATGCCGCTTGACCTGCACCTGACTGTATGACGACTTCAAACCCAAGCTTACGCAATTTTTTGACTGCGTCTGGGGTTATCGCTACACGGCTCTCGCTCGCGATATCTGCACTGATTACACCGATTTTCATACCGTCTCCTTACTTACGTCTAATGACTATACTTACGTCTCACGACTACCTTTAACACCCTCAACGCACATTTAAAAAGCACAGGGGACAAAAAACCTTTGGTCATGGTTGGTTCAACATCACCACCAAAGATTATCAATTTAATAAATGATAGCGACTTTGCCATCATGCCTTTTTATTATAGAGACATCATCTGCCAACTTTCATTGCCTAATGATGACCCACAAGTAAAATAAAAAGTTAGGCATTTACACCATCTGCATAACTTTTATTGTTATATTAAAAATTTTTCCTTTTCAATTAAACACTAGACTTGACAAGCTATCGGCTTATATTACTCAAATATCTGTCCTTTTTAAGGGTAACGTTAAAAAACACGAAATAACGATGGGTAGGTCAAGATACATTGCTGCTTATCGTATAATAAGAAAACTTGATACATAAATAGAATACCCATTGACTCACTATAATAAGGAATGACGATGTATTTTTTACTTTCCCCTGCCAAATCTTTAAATGAGAAAGATGCGGTGCCAGTGAACTTAGACAAATATTATAGTCAGCCAGAGCTCATCGAACATGCGCAAGCATTGATGAAAAACTTAAAATCGAAAGAACCGATTGATTTACAAGAACTGATGGGAATCTCTGATGATTTGGCACAGCTCAATGCCAAGCGCAATCAAGAGTGGCGTTGGAGCAACGATAAGCCCTTTACTTTAGACAATGCCAAACCTGCAGGTTATTTATTCGATGGCGATGTTTATACTGGACTTGATATGTATCACATGGATAAAGACACCGCCATTTACGTCAATAAGCATCTGGGTATCTTGTCTGGATTATATGGCGTATTGAAACCGCTCGATTTAATCCAACCCTATCGTTTAGAGATGGGTACCAAACTGAAAAATGAACGTGGTGATAACCTTTATGAGTTTTGGGGCGAGAAAGTAACTGCCATTATTAATGCACGTATGGCGGATAGTGATGATAAGATTTTGATTAATCTGGCGTCAAATGAATATTTCAAAGTGGTAAAGAAAAAAGCGCTAAATGCGGAAGTTATCACGCCACGATTTGAAGATGAAAAGAATGGTCAATACAAAGTAATTAGCTTCTATGCCAAAAAAGCACGCGGACTGATGGTGAAGTATGCTGCTGATAATAAGCTAACCAATGCTGAGCAGCTAAAGCAGTTTGATTTGGTGGGATATTATTACTGTGAAGCCGCTTCTGATGATAAAACGTGGACGTTTAGACGGGATGCGGTGGATCAGTAGTTTAAAAAAAATCTAATTTGTATAAATAAACCCCGATAAGCTCAGCCTATCAGGGTTTTTCGAAAAAATATTATCACCAGTTGCCGTAAAACCTCTCAATGATTATACGGTAAAGCGCAATTTATCTCTTGAAACATCAAGTACGACAGTTTGATCATATACGTTATAGGTATGAAGACGATCGATCTCGTTTTCCCAATTGGGTTCGATATAACGCACAAAGGTTTCTTTGTAAGATGTCGGTGTCAACTCTTCTACCAGATACAAAGCCACTCTACGTCCATACCTAATAGTGCCATCTTGAGCCGTACGAAACAGCTGACCATTTTTTCGGAATAATGCACCTGCTAATCGTGATCCACGCACATCAATTTTTAAAGGCGCCGAGGGATGAATGCTCCAGTTATCTGACTCCAACTTATCAGACGTATAAATATGCAATTCTAAATCCATCGTAAGGACTGAAATTGAACCATGCGTGGTAAAAAGATACCATAAGCCATTGTGCTCAATAACGGCACTATCTGCTGCCTGAACCCCAGACACCAACTCATGAACTTTTTCCCACTTCTGCGGAAAATCCGTCGCTTTTAATAGGTTAATACAATTGGTCTTGGCGGCTTCTGGAATCATATATACAGCGTTTTCATGCTCGAATACATTAGGAAAGCTTAAATGAGAGCGAATACCTAAATCGACTGGTCCAGAATTGATAACTTGATGGTGCTCATCCAGTTCCACCCACTCTATACGGCCGATACCTTCTTTGTAATTTAAGCTCTCAAAAAATATATAACGCCTTGAATCTCGCTCAATATAAAAAGGGTCAGCCCAAAAACATCCTTTTTCAGGCAATAGCTCAGTGTATGTTTGCATCGACTGATCAATAGAACCAATCAAAATACTCCAGTTATTGTGATAAAGACTTTTATAGAAAGTCTTTATCGTATAGTTTTTAAAAAAACTCATCAAATGCCGTATGGCAGTCAGTTGCTGGGGTTCTTCATAAATTGCATCGTCAAGCATTGAATTCGTCGAATTTCTACTTTTGACGCCAATTTTATTTTTATGGAAATACCAATACAATATCGATGCTGTGACACCATTTAATTTATGCTCGGTTAAATTATAGTCCCAGTAAAATAAAGAACCATATCCTCTCCCAACGACTTTATCACCATTAAGACGCTCATTTAACAGATGTAGCGTGACTACGCTATTCTCCCATTGTTCGGCAAACTGCCAATACAATGCTGATCCGTGCCTTTGTTTGGTTTCATCGCCGTAACGAAATAACAGAATACCTTTTTTTGAAACACTCAGAATTCTCCCTGCTAAGGTTCGAAAACCAAATTTGACTAGATAATCTAGATTGGCGGCTTCAAGTTTCTCAATTACTGAATCCTCAATCTCATCATAAATCTTATCCTGATTTGCGACTGATATTACGATGGGCATCGTACCATTAGCCACCAAGTCATGAATAGAATAACGCTTGGTATTACTCTTATTTCGAGAAAGAAAAGAAAATAACTTTTGATTAATGGAAGGAATAACTTTGGATAGACGAGACATGTGAGACGCTTGTTTTTTATCTCGTTGGACAGCAATACAAACCTCAACCTTGCCTTCATCGACGAGAGATTTTAATGGTTTGAACTTATGCCATGGCAATGTTTCCTCTTCTACCAGAATTCCAAGCCTAATTTTTTTCATCATCATCACCTTGAATTGCACAAGAGTTTGTGGCTGGGCAGCCATAACACATGTTCAATTGTCCTTTGATAAAGTATCAGTCCATTGATTATATTTATTAATTACATTTAAATAATAACATATATAAAAAAACTTTATATATTCAATACTTTTGATAATGTCAGATCGATTTTGTTGATCTAATTGGTATTTTACTTGTTGAAGTTTTTAGAAATACATCAAAGATCATGAGTAAATAATAGATAGAGTGTCACCACTGAGTCTGGGAAATAGCAACGCTCTCACTATGTCTGTCAATTGGCAACCTTTCCAAGCATAAAACACTTATCCAGCACTATCGAATGAATGTATATAAAACCGTGAATACCTCATATACCAATGAGTAGCGCTATAAAAATTAGGCAAAAAAAAGCCCTGCTATCTTCCGATAACAGAGCCTCTAATGATCAAATAAACTTTATGACAAAATCATACTTCTAGCGAAAAGCGCTTTATGGATTGACTAAAGCAGTACGACTAGGCGACCAAGTGAAGATTGTACTAATAGTACATCGAGCGAGGTTAACAACGTCGTACAAATTTAGTCGAGGCATAAATTACATCATGCCGCCCATTCCACCCATACCGCCCATTCCACCAGCACCGCCCATGCCAGCCATACCGTCATCACCTTGTGGCAAATCAGTAATCATGACTTCGGTCGTTAGCATTAGGCCTGCAACAGATGCTGCATTTTCTAGCGCTGAACGAGCTACTTTGGCTGGATCAAGAATACCCATCTCTAGCATATCGCCGTATTCGCTAGAAGCTGCGTTGTAACCATAGTTACCGCTGCCACTCTTCACTTCGTTCACTACTACTGATGCTTCTTCGCCAGCGTTGGTAACGATTTGACGTAATGGTGCTTCCATTGCGCGACGTAAGATATTGATACCCGCGTTTTGGTCATCGTTATCGCCACGTAGCTCAGACAATGCATTCATTGCACGAACTAAGGCAACACCGCCGCCAGGTACAACGCCTTCTTCAACCGCTGCACGAGTCGCATGTAGCGCATCATCAACACGGTCTTTCTTCTCTTTCATTTCAGTTTCAGTCGCCGCGCCAACTTTGATAACGGCAACGCCGCCAGCAAGTTTCGCCATACGCTCTTGAAGCTTTTCTTTATCGTAGTCAGACGTTGATTCTTCTACTTGACGTTTAATAGATTCAACGCGATTTTCGATGTCAGCAGAGTTACCAGCGCCATCAACGATAACGGTGTTTTCTTTACCAACAGTGACTTTTTTCGCCGTACCTAATTGCTCTAAAGTAGCAGTCTCTAGGCTTAGACCAATCTCTTCAGAGATAACCGTACCGCCAGTTAGCGTTGCGATATCTTCAAGCATGGCTTTACGACGATCGCCGAAACCTGGTGCTTTTACGGCACAAGTTTTCAAGCCGCCACGCATGTTGTTGACAACCAATGTCGCCAATGCTTCGTTTTCAACGTCTTCAGCAATGATTAGCAATGGCTTGCTCTGCTGCATCACTTGCTCAAGTAATGGCACTATTTCACGAATATTGCTGATTTTTTTATCAACCAACAAGATATATGGGTTTTCAAATTCAGCGGTTAGGCTGTCTTGCTTGTTCGCAAAGTACGGGCTGATATAACCACGGTCAAACTGCATACCTTCGACAACTTCTAAGGTATCTTCAAAGCTTGAACCTTCTTCAACGGTGATAACGCCTTGCTTACCGACTTTTTCCATCGCTTGAGCAATTAGCTCACCGATTTTGGTGTCTGAGTTGGCAGAGATAGAACCAACTTGGGCAATCGCTTTTGAATCGTCAGCTGGTGTAGCTAGCAAATGAATTTGCTCAACAGCAGCGCGAACCGCTTTATCGATACCGCGTTTTAGATCCATTGGGTTCATGCCAGCGGCAACTGATTTCATGCCTTCTTGCAAGATAGATTGCGCCAATACGGTCGCAGTAGTCGTGCCATCACCAGCAACATCATTTGTGCGGCTAGCCACTTCACGGACCAACTGTGCGCCCATGTTTTCGAATTTGTTTTCAAGCTCGATTTCTTTGGCAACCGAAACACCATCTTTAGTGATGGTAGGCGCGCCAAATGACTTATCGATAACCACGTTACGACCTTTAGGGCCTAGGGTTACGCGTACTGCATTTGCTAGGATGTTTACGCCATCCATCATTTGTTTACGGGCATCAATGCCGAATTTTACGTCTTTTGCCATGTTAAATTACTCCACTATTATAAGTATGAGAATGCAATTAAATGTTTCAATGATTTTTCAATAATGTTGTCAAAATGCGCTGAGTATAAAAATACTCAAAAAGGACTAGCCTTCTAACACACCCAATACATCAGATTCTTTCATAATCAATAGTTCTTCGCCGTCAACTTTCACGGTTTGACCAGCATATTGACCGAACAAGACTTTGTCGCCAGTTTTTACATCTAACGCGCGAGTTTCGCCGTTGTCACGAATCTGACCGTTACCAGTTGCTAGCACTTCACCTTGTGAAGGTTTTTCTTGAGCAGAACCAGGAAGCAAGATACCACCAGCCGTTTTTGTTTCTTCTTCTATGCGGCGGACAACGATGCGATCATGTAAAGGACGAATATTCATCAATATGTCTCCAATAATTTGGTTATTTGCAATAAGGGTTTATTTGAATTAATGGTCTCAATACCAATATCTATAGGCACTACTGCTTAAAACAGCATTCTAAAGATAAGCTTTGAGCTTGTATCAAAAAGTGGGGGCAAAGTGAGTTAGCTTCAAGTGTAAAGCCCAAAAATTTACAAGAATTTTGCATATCGTGGATTATTTAGTTGGTAATGACGTTTATGATTTAGTTGGTAATGACGTTTATGAACAGTCATTTGATTGGATTGCACCGTATTAAAGGCCTTAGCATGATTTTAAAAGCCGCCATATGAGTGCTAAATTTCAACACCGATAAGTTACAGCATATCATTTACAACTGACCGATTAACTTACTCCTGCTTACTCAAGTTACAGCAAGTGACGCCTGATGATATCGCGCTCGATGCCAGCAACCTTGGCTACAATAGCAACACCACAGGGACAGCTGGCACTCTTGAAAAGATAGCAGGACATGACCATTATAGTCCTTGAGAAAATAACAATAGTTATAAGCAATGCCATAAATAGCGATTAAGGAATGTCCATGAGTTTTTTATCAAACGATCAAAAGTCATTAACAACCGATACTAATAATACTAAACGTAGCAAGTCTAAGTTTTTAACCGCCCTAACCACTGGGGCCAGTATTGCTACGATTGGAGCGATAAGTATGACTGCACCAACCCTTGCCAGCGCAAAGAATATCGAACCTTCAAGCGCCAACTACAGCTTTACGGTTGAGGACAAATATAAAGGTACGGCTACTCGCACGCTTAACAAATCTGGCAATACTTGGAAATATAATGTCAATGCTCGGGTGGCAGGTGTCGCAAGCGCTTCGCAAAACAGTACTTTTACCATCAACGGTAATAATGTCATTCCGACTCAAGCCAGCACCACTTATAAGCTATTAGGCGTTGGTCGTACGCACAAATTAGACTTCAATCCAAGCAGTAAGAAGGTGGTGAGTAACTATAAAGGCAAATCGACGACCATGAACATGGCACAACAAGCTTTTGATGATTTAAGTTTGGAAGTACAAATTCGCCAAGATTTATTGAACGGTAAATTCTCTGGCAACTATTACATGGCGAAAAAAGACAAAATAGAGAAAACCCCTTTTAAAAAATCTGGTAACACCAAGATTACCGTTCCAGCTGGCACATTTGATACCGTACGTGTCGACCGTATCCACGATGACAATAGTCGTTCTACCAGTTTTTGGCTCGCACCAAGCTTAAATTACCTACCAGTAAAAGTTAGCCAAATTAATGATGGCAAAAAGATGGATTTAGAATTAACCAAAGTAAATTAAGCTTTTTATTAAATAAACAGAAATAGCATAAAAAAGCGGCGCTCTAAATAGAGCGCCGCTTTTTTTGTCTTACACTTCGCTAAATCAACTAACGCGGCTGCTTAACGACGTTGTTCATTGAAGGAAGACGCTTTAGTAGAATAAATAACCAAATATTGATTGCCAGTAATAAGACAAAATCAAGCAGATAAACCACTATCTCTGCCCAACTGCTGCCGTAAACGCGGGTAAACAGCACCACACCACTCGCCCCCAAATAAACCAAGGTAAGCATACTACCTATCAATAGCACATACGGCGAACGACCCCGTAGTATCGCGGGCGTCAAAATAAATGCTGGCACTAGCCATAATGCTTGCCAGGCGATACCGCCAATGACATCAGGACTACTGGGATTAAAAACATTGATAAAAATAGGTAGCCCAAGCAGTCTATAAACCAACCAAATCAGCCAAGTCACCATCAAGCGCTGACGAATGGGCGTAATTGGCTTTTTAAGTTTAGCAGCTTTGGCAGATTTTTTGGCTGGTGCGCTTATCTCACTATCGGAGCGGTTTGTAACCATTAGATATATTTACTTCCTAATTAATAGCGTTATATAAGACCTTGCATGCTATAAAAATCCGCTTAGCGAGTCCAGTTAGCTTGCGCCAATGCAGTAGCACTAATAGCCAAGCGGCGACCTTGGGCGATAGCCAACTCGCGCTCATCAGCTGAGACGGGTTGATCATGTAACGCCCCACTCACGTGGCTGGCACCATAAGGCGAGCCACCACGATGAGTACGATTAAGCGCAGGCTCAGCATAAGGCACACCAACAAGAATCATGCCGTGATGCATCAACGGCAACATCATGGTCAGCAATGTCGTCTCTTGACCGCCGTGCATCGAGCCGGTCGCAGTAAATACAGCAGCAGGTTTGTTCTGTAAATTACCTGCCAGCCAAATAGTGACCGTATTGTCCCAAAAATATTTCATGGGAGCAGCCATATTACCGAAGTGCGTCGGGCTACCAAGCGCCAAACCCATACAGTCTTTTAGATCGTCCATAGTGCAATATAAGTCACCTTCATCAGGTATCGCAGGCTTGCTCGACGTGGTCTCTGGTGCAACCGTTGGTACAGTACGGATACGGGCTGTCATACCAGCATCCTCAATACCTTGAGCGATAGCATAAGCCAATGTCTTAGTCGTACCGTAATTTGAATAATAGAGCACCAAAACATAAGGGGCGGTCTGACTCATTAGCAATACTTCCTCATAAAACCATTAATGTTATTGTTGATTTTAATCACCTACAACAGCTTCTATGCAGTCTATTTCTCTAGCATAAAACCTTATTGATTATGTAGCTATAGTCGATTCAATTTAAAAATAGTACTAGTACAAGGCAACCGAGTGTAGATGTATATTTAATACTTCAAGCGAGGTTAACGCTGTAATAATTTTATAGTGGAATGACTATATACATAATCTGTGACAGATACTGCAATATAGGCATATATTATGCCCCAGTCATTCACCGACATGCAAACAGCCTTGGTACACATTGTCGCTAATAACCTGCTAGAGGGGTTACTGCTGTGCATTTTGACACAATTAAACCGCAGATGATAACAGCATATCTTTGTTACACTACTGTCACTCAAACACCTGCTAAATGGTCGATATGGAAAATTTATCAAAAAAAATCCCGTTTTTACATCAACGCTGGTTTCAATTTTTACGATTCTTGACTCGGCACTTTTTTGAAGACAATTGCCAGCAAAAAGCGGCATCGCTGACCTACACGACTATGTTGTCAATTGTACCCGTCCTAACCGTCCTATTGATGATCCTATCTTCTGTACCCGCACTTGCGTCCGTTAGAGCACAGATATATGAAGTGATTTATAGTAACTTGCTACCACAATCAAGCATGCAGGTCAGTGAGTATATCAATAGCTTCGCTGAAAAATCCTCAAATCTAACCATCATTGGGGCAATGGTGTTATTTTTTACGACCATTATGACGTTAACAACCATCGAGCGCGCATTTAACCAAATCTGGCGGGTAGAAAATCGCTCTGGCGGTATGAAAAGTATGCTGCGCTATTGGACCATCGTCACTTTAGGACCGTTAGTACTTGGTACGGCATTTCTTGCTTCAAGCGCGGTACAAAGTCTGAGTTTTTTAAATCGACAAATCGCTGGTTATGGCATTGACTGGTCTTTTTGGGTACAAGCCGTATCCATTGGCATCACTGTCGCAGGCTTTATTGGTATGTACTGGTTTATCCCAAAAGCACGCGTACCCGCAAAAAATGCAGCCATTGCTGGTCTCTTCGTCGCTATCGTATTCGAGCTGATGAAGCACCTGTTTGGTACAGTAATGGCAAATTTCACCAGTTATGAAGCGATTTACGGGGCTTTTGCGGCACTGCCCATCTTCTTATTATGGATATATTTGTCTTGGAACTTAATTCTATTAGGTGTTGAGATTAGCTATACCTTGACGATTTTTGAGACTGAAGAGGTCTATCCACGCCACCCACTCCTAAGTTTGCTCGATATGCTAAACCTCGTTTATACCCATCATTTAAAAGGGGAAGCGGTAAGCGAACAAGCGCTACGTAACGTGCTAGGACGCAAAGAGCTACCAAAATGGTATACCTATATTAATTATCTGCAAGACAGCAATTTAATCACCATGACTGAAGATAATGATTATGTGCTCAAGAGAGATTTGAGCAAAATGACATTATGGGATTTTTATCGCACGCTACCTTACCCCTTGCCTATCAAAGATGAGCTGGATGAGATGGGGCCAGAGGATCAAAAACCTTGGCTTAGCTTGCTAGTCAACCGTTTTGAAAATACGGAAGCTTATGCCAAGCAACAGTTAGATCTACCGTTAAATGCTATTTTTGCCAATAGTGAGCCACGTAAGAAAGCTGATTCTAATGGGAAAGGCATCAAAGGCGGTCAATCAAATTTATTTAGAAAAACCTCGGCAACCACTGCAGCATTAGACAAGAATGAGCCGATCAAAGACACCCCACACTTTGACCCAATAGCTTATGATAAAGACAGTGATATTGAATGCGATGAGCGGGACAATGAGATTCTTATTCCTAAAGATTTGAATGACTCTCAAATTAAAACCAATGGTAATCTCTTTAATTATAAAGACGAAATCATTACTGAATCAGATAACCCAAAGACGAATTAAGAAAAGCGTTAGTAATGAATGAGGTATATTGAATAATAAAAATTAATTTTCACTAGAGTTTGTAATAGAACTTATTATTATCTATAGAACAAAAGTCGTACGAGATACTAACACAGCTGTTATATTGCCTTAAACTTTATTAGGGCAATAAATTGAAAAACACAATAGCATTCCCAGTAAAAGCGCTAAGCATTTGTGTCGTATCCATTATGCTTTCTGCTTGTGGTGAAGGTGATGGCAGCACATCATCACCTGCACCAACAGTTAATCTACCAGTAGAAACGCCGCCTGTTAAACCACCAGTAACGAGTATTCCTGCTACGCCACTTGAACCAAGTACACCTATTAAGCCACCAATAACGAGTATTCCTGCTACGCCACTTGAGCCAAGTACGCCTGTTAAGCCACCAATAACGAGTATTCCTGCTACGCCACTTGAGCCAAGTACGCCTGTTAAGCCACCAATAACGAGTATTCCTGCTACGCCACTTGAGCCAAGTACGCCTGTTAAATATCCAGAACCAAAAAAGGATATTGCTGATTTTTATTTATTAGGGTTTTTTGACCACGATGGTAGAGCGGGAGAAATTCGTGCTATTCGTCCAGACTTGGTTGGCGAATTTCAAGCGATGATACAGTTTGGGCAGAATCATACCGTTGATCCACAGGGTAACGAAGCAAAAAACATGCCGCGCCTGACGGCAGAAAAAGAGGCGCTGTTATTGGTGACGCCTACGCTTGAAATGGGTGACATTGATGAGCTAGTGGTAGAGATTTATCAAGACGGGGGTTTATTACGAACTGTCAATTTAGCCGATCCGACTCAAATCCCAGACACGGATCAGACTAACACTGATCAGCGCACACGCGTTGCTTACAGTAAGCGCGCATGGTCAACCAAACTCAACTGGGATGAGGTACAAGGTGGTCTCAAAATTCGCATTGTGGATGACCAAAATCGTAGCGGTGAACTGTCAGAAGATAACATAGATTTTGCCGCCCCTGGTGAGTTGGTATTGACCAATATCCGTCTAGGCATGTTAACGGATGCACCTCAATCTTGGGGTCATTATATGCTACGCGATCCAGAAAGAGCGGGTTCAGACTACTTCCAAACCATTCCAGCAGCACAAATGACCGTTGCTAGCTATGATGACATGAAGCTCGAACGAGTAATGGTCGCCAATGGCACTATTTATGATTCAGTCAGTGACTCAAATGATGCTGGCGTTTATGCTGGTGATATGCGCGAAAACACCGCGAAATCAACCTTTGGTGTGGGCATTAATTTAGCCAATTGGGGCGTCACCAGTGCTTCAATGCAAAGTCAAGAGCAACCGCAATTGACCCAGAACGTTAATGCGCATCACGCTCGCGGTAAATATAAGAATGGTGAATATAACCACGGCTTAAGCGGCGGTAATGGTATGTTGACCCTAATCGACTCTCAAGGTAATGAGTTCAGCCACGAAATCGGTCATCATTATGGCTTGGGTCATTATCCTGGTGAACAGAACGGCGATTTCTTTTGGGCCGAGCATCATGCCAATAGTGGCTGGGGCTATAATGGCGTCAGAAACAAAATGCGCAGCAACTTAGACTGGCCACGACAGGTCGAGGGTGATGGTCTCACTGGTAAACCTCTTTTCTTAGCCACCTATGGCTATGGTCGCGATGCGATGTCTGGTGGATCACAGAGTGGCGCTTATTCAAACTATACTCACTATACGGGTTATAGTACAAAAATTAAGATCCAGCCAGCATTTGATAAAGCAGTATTTGACGCTGACTCACCAACTGGCTATAAGAAATGGAATGCTGAGCTTAGAAAGATGGAAGTCATCCAGCCTAAGGTATGGCAAGGTTCTAAAAACGTTTGGTACAACAGCGCGGATGGTAATTACTTAAAACCACGTTTGCAGGGCGTGCCAGTATTTACCATTTTAGGCGGTTATGACCCTGTCGCGCAAAAGGGTATTATTTATCCAGAAGCACGTGGTAACTGGGGCAACGTCTTTGAGTTACCGACACCCCATAACTCGCTTGAATCAGCAAGCTGCTGGTTAAGCGTTACTTATAGTAATAACACGATTAATGATATTGCGTTGGCTCCTAATCGGATGACCAGTAACGCCAATAAGTTCCATGTTAATTTAGCGATTGCAGACAACCCGAAAAAAGTAGATTTGTACTGTAAAAAGGTCAATGAAGCACAAGTACAGCTCTCAACCATTGATATTCGTCAATATAGTGATGCGATTAAACCCGCGGTTACCTTTGGTAAAGAACAGGGCTATACGGCACTAAGAAAGGTAGAGTTACCAATCTTAGAGCAGAAACTTCTTGCTCAAGCAGAACATTCGACTATTAGTTTAGACGCCAACGGTCAGTTATTATATGATTCTTATAAAGAGTATCGTGATGAGCTTAGCCCTTTAGCACTCCAAACATTAGAGCGTTATGAGAAGCAGCAAGAAACTCTAAATCGTCTAAACCGTTGGGTCAATGTATATCGTACGGATTTAATCAAAAAAGAGCCTGAAGCACTTACCGAATTTCAAAAGTTTGTTGTAGATTTAGAGCTACAAGATGATAAACCTTTAGATAATGTGACTACCATCCGTAATGGCAACAACTGCCTTAAAGCTGAAACTCTAGAAGATGGCACGCTAAATACCTTTATTAGTGGCCCAAGTGGCTGTACTGGTGACGACTCTGAACAGTGGATTTACGATCTTAAAGGTAAAATTCACAGCAAAATGGCATTAGATCAGTGCTTAACAGAACAAGGTTCTTGGGTGGTTTTGGGTGCTTGTAGCTTGGACTCGCCAGCGCAAGTTTGGGAGATGAACGGTACTGACCAAATCAAACAAGGTGGCAAATGCTTTGATTTGCGTACTGGTAATTTAGTAGATAATCGCGGAAGCTTAATTACTTACAATTGTAGTGGTGGCTGGAATCAGAAATGGACAACGTTAACCAAAAACCCAAGCTTTATCTTAGCAACCGCTGGTAACAACCTACCATTAATCGTAGATAGTCTGCAAAAACAGCCAGTATCGACGGATGATATGCAAACGCGTTCATTAAGTATGGACAGTAAAGAAGAGCCATCAGTGCTAGCAAAAGTAAGCACTGCGATAAGCAATTGGATTGACAATCTAGTCAGTTAACAAAAGAATTCATTATGCTAAAAATAAGCTCCTATGATAGGGGCTTATTTTTTACTAAATTTTTAATCTTTGTGGCTTATATGGTAAGGTAATTTACTTTTAAGAGTTTTTATTAGCCAAATAAAATCCTAGCTTAGTAATAAAAAATGGGTCACTTTTTAGGTCACTTGTGGAGCATATAATATTGAATAAACACCCTGAAAGTGGCTGGTTTAACTCTGCATTGCTGACAATAACGCATAGACTAAAGCAGTTTGCCAAGTTATGGTCGCTACAAACACTGATCGATATGCCTGATCGACTAAGAAACCTATGGCAGCAGCTTATTGGCTCTTATTGGTTTATTCCGACTGCGTGCGTCATTGTAGGTATATTGCTTGCGCCTTTATTGGTCACTATCGATCAACACTTTGACCGCGAAACAGTTAGAGAGATTACTTTTGCTTTTACCGGTGACGACGATGCGGCGCGCGCTATCATGACAGCGATTGCAGGCGCAGTATTAGGCGTAGCAGGCACGACCTTTTCCATTACAATCGCCGTGCTGTCGATGGCCTCTTCGCAATTTGGCCCACGGCTATTGCGCAATTTTTTGACCGATACGCCCAATCAATTTGTATTGGGGGCGTTCATTGGCACGTTTAGTTATAGTTTATTGGTGTTAAAATCTATCCATAAATATGACGTGGCTTTTGGTGTGCCACAGCTCGCAGTGACTTTTGCGATTATCATGGCAATTATATGTGCGCTGTTGCTGGTGTACTTTGTACAGCATATGGTACATGCCATTCAAGCCTCACATGTGATTCAAAACGCCAGCAATGATGCGATTAATAATATTCACTATTGGTATCGTGATCATTGCGATATCCAGCATCAACGCGATATAGAACATCATGACATTGAACAGTTTCATCATTGGTCAGCGATGCCCATTTATCCACCAAGCTCAGGTTATGTCCAACAATTTTACCTTGAGTCGCTGATTACACTGACACAAGACTATGGCGGCGTGGTGCAAATGCGTATTAATCTTGGCGATTATGTCACTGACAAAAACGTCATCGGCTACTTTTACCAGCGGCCAGCAGATCATCCAAACAATCGACAAAAAACAGCAACGCCATCTTTAGCTGTTGTACCGCGTGCCCCTGACGGAATTTTTTGGCAACGCTTTGCCAGCTGTATACGTATCGAACAACGATTGACTCATTCTAACGATATTGCTTATAGCTTGGGACAAATGACTGAAATCGCCGTCCGTGCCTTATCGCCCGGTATCAATGATCCAAAAACAGCGGTCAACTGCGTACAATCACTAACCAGTTGCTTAAGTATTATGATGCGTTGCCAGCCGCCCAGCCCCTATCATTTTTATACACCGGCACAAAACGATGATTCATCGAAAGCCGAAGTTAAACAGCGACGCTTGGCGATATTAGCCATAGTTACTCATACTCCCAAAATATCTGATTTTATCAATACATCGCTAGGCGAGATACGTCGGTATGCAGCAGCAGATTTGATGGTCTTAAAAGCGCTATGTCAGGCGATGGTCAATCTAAGTTATGCTCGCGTAAATAACGCACAGCAGCAAACCTTATTGCATGAGATAAAACTGATTGAGCGCGCAGGAGAAGAAAACCTAAGCTATCAAGAGCTGATAGATGACTTGAGCGCGATGTGCCGACAAGCCCAACAATTTATACTTAGCAACGATGCTCGTCATCAGTATTTTAACTATGTTAGCGCGTTTGACGCCCATATTCGCCAAGCATTACAAACGCAATCAAAATAAAAAGACAAACGATAACTAAACTAAAATCAAACCTATTTAGTGTTTGTAAGCGCTAAGCTTATGACAATTTTAAACTCACTTGAGAATTTTTTCATGGCCCCTACCAGTAGCCTAACCATACTTGAAATCAGCGCGATATTCTTATCAATCACAGCCCTATTAACTTACGTTAACCATCGTTTTATTGGTCTACCGACCACGATTGGCGTGATGGTTATCTCCATTTTATTATCTATTGGCGCCATATTTTTGGGATTTTTGGGATTTGATCAGCTGATTGATTATGAAGTAAGCTTATTAGAGCAGCTTGATTTTACCGAAGTTTTATTAGACGGCATGCTCTCTATGCTACTGTTCGCAGGAGCGTTGCACGTCAATATCAGCGATTTAAAACGTTATAAACTGCCTATTGGTATCCTTGCTTGCGTCGGTACCATCGTCTCTGCGATGCTCATCGCCACGGCGCTTTATTTTATGCTACCGCTGCTTGGTTTCGGTTTGCCATTTCTTTGGTGTTTGCTATTCGGTGCTCTAATATCACCGACCGACCCCATTGCCGTGATGGGCATCCTTTCATCGGCTGGCGCGCCAAAAAGTATTGAAACCGTCATTGCTGGTGAGTCATTATTTAATGATGGTATCGGCGTTGTCATCTTTGTATTGCTGCTAGGGATTTTATCCAGTGGTGATATCCCAACCGCCAATTATGTGGCGCATACTCTAGCGGTTGAAGCTGGTGGCGGCATTATTTTTGGCTTAGTACTTGGGGCGATTTTGTATTACATGCTGAAAAGTATCGATAGCTATCAAGAAGAAGTGTTGTTAACGCTTGCTGGTGTGATAGGTGGTTATGCACTCGCCAGCCATTGGCATTTATCAGGACCACTCGCCATGGTGATGATGGGATTAATGGTTGGTAATCGCGGACGAGCATTGGCGATGAGCGATAAAACGCGGCATTATATCGATTTATTTTGGGAATTAATCGATGAAATTCTCAATGCTATTTTATTCGTACTCATCGGTTTAGAAGTAGTGATGATTGCTTATTCGGGTAATTTATTTATCGCCGCTGGCTTGACGATTGTCATTGCCCTAGTTGCGCGTTTTATCGTTGTAGGTATGACGACCAAAACCTTTCATCGTCAGCTCGATTTACCGACTGGTGCATGGAAAGTGCTGACATGGGGCGGATTACGTGGTGGTATTTCGGTTGCCTTAGTGTTGCAGCTGCCGCTGGGAACCGAACGCGATATCTTGTTGGCGCTCACTTATGCAGTGGTGATATTCTCTATCTTGGTGCAAGGTTTGAGTATTGGCAAAGTCGCCAAAAGCATTCGCACTGATAAAAGTACAGCAAAGCCATAATTTATAACCAGTTTTAAGCCAGTCGTTTTATCAAAAGAAAGCCAGCATAAGAGAGTATCTTACGCTGGCTTTTTCATACACATTCAGTTTTTTTTGATAGGCACTATAATAGGCTCTTTTTATATCAAGCCTTTACGCTTCATATTACGATAGACCACGACCACAATAAGAAGATTCGAGACTAATATCCCAAGCTTAAACCAATCAAATGGGCTAACGATTAGATAGTAAAGCTCAATAGGAATAAACACCCCATAACCCAGCACACCAAACCAATACGCCCATGTTTTATCTTGCCATAAGCCATAAGCCTCAAGGAAACGCAAACTGGCGTAAGCAAAGATTAATAACAAGAATAATGGCCAGTTTTTACTTGCCTGCTGGGCAATCCGTACTGCACTGTCAACTTGCGGTGCCAGTAGCTGTCCAAAAGTCTGTTGCCAAGAAGCAGTCGCTGTCGTCAGCCAATGCTCAAGGTCAGTATGCCATGACCATAAAGCCCCTGCCCCTAATAGTGCACCGATCCCTTTAACCACCTCATAGATTGCCACCGCTTTGATAGACTCACTGGCAGTACTGTGCGACTTGATGGTTTGGTTGTGCAAGTGATGATCGTTATCCTTCGAGGATGGTTGCAGACTATCATCCTGCCTAGGCAAATTAGCCAAAGAAAGTCTCCACAACGCGGCCTTGCAACTGCTGATTAAAGAATGGCGTGTTTTTACCATTGGACAGCATGGATTGGGCGGTCACTTGCCACTCCAAATTAGGATCCACCAGTACTGCGCCGCCGATTTTTTCATATTGCTCACTAATACCAGCGATTTTCGCCGGATTGAGACAGATTTTATCGACAAGTTGCTCTAAGGTTAACACCTCATCATTGACTAGCTGACAAGCCAGCGCCATAAAGGTATCAAAATTTGAGATGCCTGGTGTGCTCTCAGCAAATGGGGCTTTTTTAGCGGTACTGTTCAAGGGTTCATGATGGCTACATATCGCATCAATGGTGCCATCTTTTAGACCACGGCGGATGGCTTGCTGATCGGTATTACTACGCAGGGGTGGTAATACATAGGCTTGGGCGTTAAAACCCTCTAAATTATCATCGGTCAAATACAACTGATGCATCGCCACATCACAAGTCACGGGCAAGCCTTTATCTTTTGCCCAGCGCATCAATTCGATTGAAGATTTACAGGATAATTGACTAAAGTGAGCAGCGATGCCCGTTTCTTCAACCATTAGCAACTGCGTTGACAAGGCAACCGTTTCAGCGATCCAAGGAATCCCTTGCAAGCCGTGATATGACGCGATATAACCTTCATGCGCCACGCCATCACCAGATAGACTTGGTTCATCAGGATAAAAGAATACTTTCATATTAAAAGTCGCGGCGTATTCCAGTGTACGCAGTAATACTAAATCATTGCGAAAAGGGCGGCGCGCATTAGAAACGGCTATGCAACCGCCTTTTTTAAGCCCAGCGATATTTGATGGACGCTCGCCTTCTAAACCAGCAGTCAATGCACCCAAAATATGCAAATATATGCCGCCATCACCAAGCGCGCGCTCACGTAAGCCTTTTAATAATGAACCGTTCTCTAAGATAGGATTGGTATCAGGAGGAATGACCACATGCAAAAAACCATTAGCGCGAGCAGCGCGCCCTTCTGACTCCAAAGTGCCATGTTGTTGTTGACCTGGTTCACGTAGGCGGGCGCACAGATCCACCAAAGGCGGCAGTAGCCACATTTCACGCCCAGCTTCGAGTGACGCCAACTTATCTGTCGCAGCACTTGATAGTGAGTCTTTAAATGATTGAGGAAGATGGTTAAGTATCGGTGCATCCGTATTTAACATAGTTGTCATGAGCGTTATTACCGTATCAATAAAATGGGATAAATAAATATAAAACAGCGAGGCAAAGAATTATTTGCTCGCAGCTTGGTGAGCGCGCTGACCTTCCATAGCTAATGACAGTACTGCCATACGAATAGCGATGCCGTTATTCACCTGTTTTAAAATCACTGACTGGTCGCCATCGGCAACGCTTGATGCAATCTCAACACCGCGGTTCATCGGCCCTGGATGCATGACCAACGCATCGGGCTTGGCCAATGCCATGCGCTCTGGTGTAATACCGTAGTGTTTATAATATTCACTCGATGATGCCAATAGTGGCGAGCCGATACGTTCGTTTTGTATTCTTAATCCCATAATGACATCACAGTCCGTGACACAGTCATTCATATCTTCATAGACTTGTACCCCAAAACGTTCAATGCCTTTCGGTAATAAGGTACGCGGCGCACAGACACGGATGTCTTTGACGCCTAAAGTTTGCAGAGCACTAATGTCTGAGCGCGCCACTCGCGAATGCTTGATATCGCCAACGATAGCCACTGACAATTCCTCAAATGGGCGCGGCGCTTCACGATGAATAGTGAGCATATCAAGCATCCCTTGCGTTGGATGCGCATGCCAGCCATCACCGCCATTAATAATAGCAATATCGGGTGTCACCTCTGTTGCCATAAAATGGGCAGCACCTGATGCTGAATGCCGTATCACAAAGATATCTGCCGTCATGGCTTGTAGATTCCACAGCGTATCGCGCAAGCTTTCACCTTTTTTGGTACTAGAGCGCTCGATATCGATATTGAGCACATTGGCACCGAGACGCTTTTCGGCTACTTCAAAGGTCGTACGGGTACGCGTTGACGGTTCAAAAAACAAATTCATCACCGTATAGCCTTCGAGCTCAGGACGGTTAATGAGCTGTCCATTATCATCAAAAAACGTCTCTGCTTTGGCAATAATCGCTTGCAGCTGCGCTTTATTAAGACCTTCTACCCCCAAAAAATGGCGAATACTGCCATCGCTATTAAGCTGCGGACGACTTAACGACGCATCAAGTTTCTCATGAATGGTATCAGGGTCGAATTTGGCATAATCCGTTGGCGAGACTGTCTGAGTTGAGCGGCTATCGATAGAATTTGGCATAATGGCAGGTCTTTATTGTTGGTTTATATGATTTAATAATCATTATTTATGCGTTTTTTGGCGATTTATAGTCGACGATAAGCACAGAGACAAGGACATTTTGGCACTTATTTGCTACAATTTACCCCAGTGGCAGTGAGAGACATAGCGCCGTAAAAAACAGCCATTGTCATCCTCTTGGGCAGTAGCCATAGACCTGTCAAAACCATCATCAAAAATCCGCTTAGCCAAACGATAAATAAATAATAATGATAGTGTAGCTGATTTTGTGGTCAGGACAAAGATGCCGTGCGAGGTATTTAAAAATTTGCCAGATTTAGGTCTGTAACGTGCGACCCAACCGATTTTTCAACCCCTTATTTAATCCTTAGTTTCAGTAGCCTTTATTTTAACAGCATTTATTAGGAAGCCTTATGACAACCCTTACAGACTATCTCAATGATTATTCACCCAATCCTGCACTGAGTGACGTTATTACGACTGTCACCGACGTGGGTAAAACCATCTCACAATTATTGAGAAAAGGGGCACTAGCAGACATTCTAGGCGAAGCTGGCAACCAAAACGTCCAAGGTGAAGATCAAAAGAAACTGGACGTACTGGCCAATGACTTATTGTTAGATGCTTTGGCGAAAAATACCCATTGTGCAGGCGTGGCCTCAGAAGAGCTTGACGATGCTACCCCTGCCAATGCAGATGGCAGTTTGTTGGTATTGTTCGACCCGCTTGATGGTTCATCAAACATCGATATTAATATGGCCGTTGGCACTATCTTTTCCGTTTTACCGTACCAGCGCCAAGGTCAAATCAGTGAGAATGCTGATTTTTTACAAGCAGGCAATCAACAGTTAGCCGCCGGTTATTTGCTTTATGGCACCTCTACCGTACTAGCGCTAACTATCGCCGATCATGTCGTGATGTTTAGCCTAGATCCTGACACTAACGATTATGTATTAATACAAGAAAACGTGCAAATCGATATCAATACCAGCGAATATGCCATCAATGCTTCAAACTACCGCTACTGGCGCGCACCCATGCAGCAGTATATCGATGAGTTAATTGCTGGCGAAACGGGTGTCCGTGGTCGCGATTTCAATACACGCTGGGTGGCGGCCATGGTCGGTGATGTGCATCGTATTTTATGTCGTGGTGGTCTCTTCACTTATCCGTTCGATACCAAATATGCCAATAAAGCGGGCAAATTACGCTTGATGTATGAAGCCAATCCAATGAGCTTATTGATTGAGCGTGCGGGTGGCGCTGCTACTGATGCAGTCAATCGCATTTTAGACATAGAGCCAACCGATATTCACCAACGCGTTCCCGTGGTACTAGGCAGTAAAAATGAAGTCGATTATGTTAAAAATCTGCATGTAACTTACGCTGATAAATAAGCACTTTAACGTTACTTTGATAATAATCAGTATAAAGCCAGAGCATTTGTAATACTTTATACTGATTGTTTAATTTTTCTATATTTTTTTCTAAGCGATCTACTATGGTAGCAAATCCCACCGAGCTTATTACCTCAGATAAAAACACGACCGTTAAACTTGTCAAATCCTTGTTAACGCAAGCGCGGCAGCGGAAGAAGCAAGGTCAAACGTTGATTGAGGGCGTGCATCTCATCGATGCGGCGCTGCGTAGCGACTACCCGTTTGTCCAAATCCTACTCGCAGAGTCTGCGCACAACCATCCTGAGGTTCAGCAAATTTTGACGCGCTTGCCTACTTATACGCCTACTTTAACCTTATCAAATTCGCTGTATGAGAGCATTCGTAGCTTAGGTACTGGTATCGATATCATGGCAATCATTAAGGTACCAACGCCTAGTTTATCGATGATTAATGATGACTGCTTGATTTTAAATGATGTGCAAGACAGCGGCAATGTGGGCACGCTATTACGCACCGCAGCAGCGGTTGGCATCAAAAATATACTCTGTACCAGTGCGACAGCACAAGTGTGGTCTCCTAAGACATTACGAGCAGGCATGGGCGCTCAGTTTGCTCTGACTATTTATGAAGGTCTAAATGTGCAAGATATTTTGGAGCATGTGCAAACACCGCTATTTGCTACCAGCTCCCATACTGATACAGTCATTTATCAACATGACTTAAAAAAACCTATCGCTTGGATTATGGGGCATGAGGGACAAGGTGTTTGTGATGAGCTGATGCAGTGCGCCACCCCTATCGCTCTACCACAGCCTAATGGTCAAGAAAGTTTGAATGTCGCCATTGCAGGCTCATTGTGCTTATATGAGACGCTGCGTCAAAGAAACTATAACTAATGTTGTTTGACTGAATCAAAAAAATACCTCTCAAATACGAAAAACCCGCTATAAATAATAGCGGGTTTTCTACTTAACTAATCACTAAATAACGATTAAATCTTGCTAGTAAGCTCAGGTAATGCTGTAAATAAATCCGCTTCTAAGAAGTAATCAGCAATGCTAGCGATAGGTGCTTCTGGGTCATTGTTGATAGCAACAATAACTTTAGAATCTTTCATACCCGCTAAATGCTGAATCGCACCTGAAATGCCCGCTGCGATATATAAGTCTGGTGCAACGATTTTACCCGTTTGACCGACCTGCATATCGTTTGGCACATACCCTGCGTCAACAGCGGCACGTGATGCGCCAACAGCAGCGCCAAGTTTATCAGCCAATGGTTCGATATATTTGGTGAAGTTTTCACCATTTGCCAATGCACGACCACCAGAAACCACAATGCCTGCTGAAGTCAATTCAGGACGGTCAGATTTCGCCATCTCTTCATTAACGAAGCTTGCTTTGCCAGTTTCTTGCACGTTGTCGATTGTCTCAACAGTAGCTGAACCACCTTCGCTTGCTACTGGGTCAAAAGCCGTGGTACGTACTGTCATGACGACTTTATCTTCTGTGGTCTTAACAGTTGCTGTTGCGTTACCAGCATAGATAGGACGCTCAAACGTTTGCGCATCTACGACGGCTGAGATTTCTGATAGCATGCTTACGTCAAGTAAAGCGGCAACGCGTGGCATAAAGTTTTTACCAGTGGTGGTAGCAGGTGCAAGGATATGGCTGTAATCACCAGCGATATCAGCAACCAATAGCGCGACGTTACCCGCTAATTGATGCTCATAGGCAGCGTTATCCGCTAATAATACTTTAGTCACGCCTTCTGCTTTAGCTGCTTGGTCAGCGACAGCTTGAGCACCACTACCTGCAACCAACACATGGATATCATCACCCATTTGCTTAGCAGCAGCGATGGTATTCAAAGTTGCCTTTTTTAGACTGGCATTGTCATGTTCTGCATATACCAAAATTGCCATGATTTTAATCCTTTTTTGTTCGTATCATCTATTCATGCGGTTGTTTGTGTACAAAGCTGTTTGAACAACTATTATTTTATATAAAATAAATCAGTTAAATCTATAGCCTTGTACAGGATATGCCGTAGCGAAGTATCCAATCATTGAAACATTAAATGATTTTTGCTTCGTTTCTTAGCTTATCGACCAACTCATCCACTGAACCCACTTTGATGCCAGCTTTACGTTCAGCAGGTGGCACAACTTTAATGATCTCTTGCTTAGAGGCCATATCAACACCAAAATCAGCCGGCGTTTTTTCGTCAAGTGGCTTTTTCTTCGCTTTCATGATGTTAGGCAATTTAGCATAACGAGGCTCATTCAAACGTAAATCAGTGGTAATAACCGCTGGTAGCTCAAGTGCTAGCGTCTGTAAACCACCGTCGATTTCACGAGTCACGTTTACTTTATCGCCTTCAACTTTTACTTCTGATGCAAACGTACCCTGACCAATACCCATCAATGCCGCTAGCATCTGACCAGTCTGATTGTTATCATCATCAATGGCTTGCTTACCCAATAAGATAATATCAGTGCCTTCACTCTCGGCGATATTTTTGAGGATCTTAGCAATTTGTAATGGATACGGCTTGTCATCAGTCAACACTAAAACACCACGATCAGCGCCCAATGCTAACGCTGCACGAATTTGCTCTTGTGATTCTTTTGGACCGATTGAAGCAACAATGATTTCATCAATCACACCCGCTTCTTTTAGACGAACCGCTTCTTCTACTGCAATCTCATCAAAAGGGTTGATTGACATCTTAGTGTTTGATAAATCAACGCCAGAGTTGTCAGCTTTTACACGAACTTTTACGTTGTAATCAATGACACGCTTGACCGCTACTAATGCTTTCATACGTTCCTCGTTTATTAATGTTATGAATTAAAAATTGTCAGTTAAGAACCAAAGGTTCATTTTTTAAACTGTCGTTCAAAATACTACTTAGGATTGTTACTGCGTCAACAGATAGTAGTTAATTAAGCAAGAAGAAACAATACCGAAAATGGTATTAGTATCACACTACTCATTGATAAAATCTGCTAAAGCTAAGCCAACCGTTATTATCAGACCCCTGTATCTTGCGTGACCACAGGCATAAGGTCAAGACAACGCCGTGAATAATGCGTCATAAATTTGTCACCATTCTATAATAAATAGTTTATAAGTGCACAATTTTACAGCCTTCTTTAACCTACATTCTCAATATTTCACCTGTTTTTAGCACTGTCAACACGATAGTTACTTAATGGATTGTTGTGATCTATCTCGTTGGCATCAATCGAGAACAACAATCAAAAACTCAAAATCTACGATTTGCTGTTTTTACTGGAACCAATCAGCAACTCACTGTCGCGTATATCATCGAATAATGACCAGTCAGGCGTAACCGCATTATTTTTGATGACACTCATATCCCCTGTAGTTTCCATAATGACAGCAAATACTTCCGTTTTAGACTTGATCCCATTCTTGCGTAAAACCTGTTGAACATCACTGGTACTAAGATTGGCCTCTTTTAAATTTCCACTAAAATACTCGCCATGGGCCATTAATATAATGGCTCGATTGTCTATCAGAGATTTTAAAGGTTTGAATTTACGCCTGATAAATGAGATAACCCCTTGAATCACAAATAATACCGCGACAGCAAACAGCCCTTGCATTAATGACGGTGTGTCTGATAGCACCGTTGAAGCGAGTATACTGCCAATACCGACAGTCATCGCAAAATCATGGCTTGAGAGCTTGGAGAAACTTCGCAACCCCATCAATCTTGTAAATAACATTAATCCTAAATAAAAACCAATTGCAGATAGAGAAATACCCAAAACTTGCTGCCAATCGATTGAAAACCATGCCTCCCACTTCATAAAACAACCTTATTTTGTTAGATCTTTTTTGAGTCAGTGCTGATGACTGACAGCTAATATCAGTATGCTTTTGATGATTTTACGCTTATAGCGAGAAAAATGGCATAAAAAAAGCAACCTGATAAGAGGTTGCTTTTTTTTAGAGTTGAAACAGTATTTTTATTGTTTTAACAAACAAAGGCATCAATGCATATTGATAATCTTACTGTCATCAAGCTTACTGACTAATCAGCTTACCAGATGTCAAATGAGATTAGATAGCTTCGATTTGCTCGGCTTGTGGGCCTTTTTTGCCATCACCTAAGATGAAAGACACTTTTTGACCTTCGGCTAGAGTTTTGAAACCACCACCTTGGATAGCGCTGTAGTGAGCGAATACGTCTTGTCCGCCATTGTCTTGAGCGATAAAACCAAAACCTTTAGCTTCATTAAACCACTTTACAGTGCCTTCAACTTTATCTGACATAAATTTTCCTAACTCTTTAACTGTTGGCGAGACGTGTGTCATCACCGATTAATTGATATATACCCAAACTATTTTCTGCTAAATGCAACAGTCAATACGATCAAAATATCGTTAGATAGCTTGAAATTACGACCTAAAATCTTTTGAGTACAGGCTGATTATAGCAGCTTTTTATAATCGCAACAGGTTAAATTGATGATTTTTGTAAATAACGATAATCCGTTTTGAAAAGTCACAACAGCCAATAAAATACTATCTAATACATTGATAAGAAAGATGTTTTATATTATTTACTATCTATCATTCTAACGTAAAGGTGTCATTTAAGTTGGTGACAGCATTATCTCAAATAATAAATAGGTGATAAGTCAGCATATGCTTCATTGAGATATCGGTAACCACGGTGAACTTAATACTAACAAACAAAGCGCAAAAAATATCAGCGAAAATGACTGACTATAGGCGATATATTTAGCAGGTATCACCAAGTCTTTAGGAGAATCAGGAATACCTTTACGTTTTAGTAAACGCGTCCCGTATATCCATCCAAAGGTAGTATAGATGCCATAAGCAGCAGGTACCGTAATGGCTAGTGGCGTCAAGTCAATCACATATAATATGACAACGGAAATAAAGAACCACAAAGTATCTAAAAGTGAGCTGATTTGAAAAAACTTAGACTTAGGCAATTTGCCATCGGTTTTTTTGAGCATCTCCCCTTCTATCCATATTAAAACAGCTACCACAGCGCTAAGAGTAATATATACGAATTGCGGCGTTAGCCAGTCTGGATAAGATATTTGCACAACACACAACCTATAATTTATAAAAAATGAGAACGCGCAACTCAATCGTCTTGATAATTAACCAGCAATTGGTTGCACTAAGAATATTCAAAAAAATCAATGAAGGCTAGATATATGAGGCATCGATTGGTCGTTTTCAACCAACACCAAAACGATTGTGGTTAAAATTTCACTAAAGTAGTGCAAACTAAAAAAGCCCACACTATTAAGTAATAGCATGGGCTCTTAGATCTATATCAGCGATTAATCTCTTAATACTGAATTAGTTTTTTTCTTTATCGATGATTTTATTACCACCGATCCAAGGCATCATGCCACGTAGCTTAGCGCCAGTGATTTCGATTTGATGCTCTGCATTGTTACGACGACGAGCAGTCATTGATGGATAGTTGGTTGCGCCTTCAGAGATAAACATCTTCGCGTACTCACCAGACTGAATGCGTTTTAGGGCATTACGCATGGCTTCACGTGATTGCTCATTGATGACTTCAGGACCAGTTACGTATTCGCCATATTCAGCGTTGTTACTGATTGAGTAGTTCATATCAGCGATACCGCCTTCATACATGAGGTCTACAATAAGCTTTAACTCATGTAAGCACTCAAAGTAAGCCATTTCTGGGGCATAGCCAGCTTCAGTTAGGGTTTCAAAGCCCATTTTCACTAGCTCTACTGCACCGCCGCAAAGTACCGCTTGCTCACCAAATAGGTCAGTTTCAGTTTCATCTTTAAAGGTTGTTTCGATGATACCTGAACGACCACCACCAACACCAGCAGCATAAGACAAGGCTAATTGCTTGGCTTGACCTGAGGCATCTTGGTAGATAGCGATAAGATCAGGGATACCGCCGCCTTTTGCAAACTCTGAACGTACCGTATGACCGGGTGCTTTTGGCGCAACCATGATGACATCAAGATCACCACGTGGTACGACTTGGTTATAATGAATCGCAAAACCATGAGCAAATGCTAGGGTTGCACCTTCTTTGATGTTTGGTTCGATTACATCATTATATAACTCTTTTTGAAACTCATCAGGCGTCAAAATCATGATGACATCAGCGGCTTTTACCGCTTCTTCTACTTCAGCTACTTTTAGACCTGCGTTTTCCGCTTTTTTCCATGAGCCAGAGTTAGCACGTAGACCAACGGTCACATCAACGTCTGAATCTTGTAGGTTAAGCGCGTGTGCATGGCCTTGTGAACCATAACCAATGATGGCAACTTTTTTACCTTGGATGATTGATAGATCACAATCTTTATCATAATAAACGTTCATAAACAGAGTCCTTTTCCTAAATCATGGCTTGCCATGGATAAATAAACACTTAAATTATAATCACCTTATCGAAGTGATGGGTGAGATAAGCGCTATGTTAATGTTTGAATAAATAATTTGACCTACAATAGGTACAGTAAGCACCCATTATAAACTGAGCGTTTTTTCGCCGCGTGCAATACCAATCACACCCGAACGCACCACTTCCATAATACGTTCACGACCAATCACATCAATAAAGCCGTCAAGTTTGGCTTTGTCACCGACGATTTGAATGGTATATAGATTGGCGTTCACATCAACGATTTGTGCGCGGAAAATATCGGCACTGCGTTTAATCTCTTCACGTACGCCACCCGTCGCCCGTACTTTTATGAGCATCAACTCGCGCTCGACGTGTACGGTATCTGATAGATTAAGCACTTTAACCACTTCAATCAATTTATGCAATTGCTTGGTGATTTGTTCTATTTTTTCAGGTGACGTAATAGTGGTCAATGTTAAGCGAGAAATACTCGAGTCGTCTGTTGGCGCAACGTTCAAAGTTTCAATGTTGTAGCCACGTTGAGAGAACAAACCGACCACTCGCGACAACGAACCCGCTTCGTTTTCCATCAATACCGAAATCAGATGTTGTTGTTGCATTAGGTACGCTCCCCTTTTGTTAACCACATATCACGCATTGCTTGCCCAGCGATTTGCATCGGATATACATGCTCGTTACGATCGACATAAACGTCAATAAATACCAATCTATCTGTTATTGCCATGGCTTCCGCCAATTGCGCTTCCATGGTCGCAGGATCAGTAATCTTGATACCGACGTGACCATAGCTTTCAGCGAGTTTGACAAAGTCTGGTAGTGAATTCATATAAGAATGGGCATGACGACCTTCATACAGCATATCTTGCCACTGCTTCACCATACCTAATTGGGCGTTATTTAGATTTAAGATTTTAACTGGCAAATTATATTGTAAGCAGGTTGAGAGCTCTTGAATATTCATCTGAATAGAGCCTTCACCCGTGATACAAACCACGTCACGCTCAGGGTTAGCAAGTTTGGCTGCCATCGCATACGGCAAGCCAACGCCCATCGTCCCTAAACCACCTGAGTTTAGCCATTGGCGCGGCTCATTATAGGTATAATAAAGCGCTGCAAACATCTGATGCTGACCGACGTCACTGGTGATAATAGCGTTACTATTCGTCACTTTATCTAAAGCTTGAACCACCGCTTGAGGCTTAATGCCATTATCAGTGCTGGTGTCATAACGCAGGCCATGACGCTTACGCCACTCATTAATCTGTGACCACCAATCCAACAATGCTGGTTGATCTAATTCTTTATCTTCACCAACAATCTCTAGTATATCGGTCAGGACAGATTTAACATCACCCACGATCGGAATATGCGCATTAATCGTTTTTGAAATAGAGGTAGGATCAATATCAATATGAATAATCGTCGCATTTGGACAGAATTTTTTGACATTATTAGTGACACGGTCATCAAAACGTGCGCCAACTGCCAAGATGACGTCGGCATGATGCATGGTCATATTGGCTTCATACGTGCCATGCATACCGAGCATACCCAAGAACTGACTATCAGAACCAGGGAACGCACCCAAGCCCATTAAGGTATTGGTTACTGGTAAATTTAAACGGTGCGCAAGATTAGTAAGCTCTTTATGCGCATTGCCTAAAACAACACCGCCACCAGAGTAAATAATCGGACGCTTTGCAGCAAGCAGCGTTTCAACCGCTTTTTTAATCTGACCACTATGACCTTTTAATGACGGCTGATACGAACGTATAAACACTTCTTCTGGATAAGCGTAAGCAAACTTTTCACTTGGCGCGGTCATATCTTTTGGTACATCAATGACTACAGGACCTGGGCGTCCAGACTGAGCAATATAAAAGGCTTTTTTGACAATCATTGGAATTTCGCTAGCGTGGCGCACTTGAAAGCTATGCTTCACGATAGGACGTGATACACCGACCATATCTGTTTCTTGGAAGGCATCTTCCCCAATTAGGCTGCTAGGTACCTGACCTGCGATGACCACCATCGGCACAGAATCCATAAACGCTGTTGCGATAGCCGTTACGGTATTAGTAGCACCCGGACCTGACGTCGCTAATACTACACCTGTCTGCCCTGTGACTCGCGAATAAGCATCTGCCATGTGACCGGCTGCTTGCTCATGACGTACTAAAATATGCTCGATATTTTCTTGTTGAAACAAAGCATCATAGATATGAAGAACCGCACCACCTGGATAGCCAAAAATATATTTGACTCCCTCATCAGTCAGTGATTGCACCAACATCTCAGCACCAGATAGCATTACAGGTTGCTCACTACCTTCAGCGAGGCGTTGTTGCTTTTCTTCAAAATTTTTGGCGGCATTCCCCGTTTGGGTATGTCCCGTCATATTCGGACTTTGCGTGGTTTGCGTCACTGTCATCACCTTTTTTTTGTCAAGAGTTGGCGTTCATTTATAAGAGAAAACCACGCTATTTACACAAGATGGTTCATCTTATAGAAATGGCTGCAAATCCTTATCCATATCAAGAATGTGTGCCCACTATCTCTAAGTAACGCTGTTTTATAAGACAGCAGGCTACTCAAACACAGCAATATATGTAAGGTCAGTTTTATGGCAGGAGTCTATCGATGTACAGTGACAAGATGCGTGTGCATCTATAAAAGAAGCTTATTATTGATAAATAGCAGATAGCATTTACAACAGATTGATTTATACAGAGGCATTGATATTCACAACTTAAATCACTCTCACAGCCAATACTAATTTATAAAATGGTTAGATTTTACGGCAGGCTTATTAAAAAGATTTAATTGCTGAATATTTTTCCATGTTTAATACAACCGCTAGAGTCACGCTTAGCGCATTTTAAATAATAAGTTTATCTTAGTCATTGTAGACAGATAAGTCCGGAGACAATACATAAAGTCATCGATAACAATCGTTATGATTACTATCTTTGCAATATCATTGTCACAAAGAAACGAAAACTGCGTAAGCCACTGATAAGTAACCTATCGTCCTCATTTTCAAGTGCCACGGCAATATCATAAAAGCCGCTCACTGACCAATCAACTGCTATTATATTCGATGGTTTGTGAGCTATTGTCAAGAAAAACTTCTAAAGCCCATCCCTAACTATTAGTTATTAAATAATATACATTCATAAGGATTATTTGTTAGAATCGAAAGCCGGTACATTTTTAGTACCATTCCAACACTTAAATGTTATATTGACACATATATACACATCTGTTTTTTACCCCTTGAGAGGATTGCTACTATGGCATATGCGTCTAAAATAAATACTGCTACCAAACTGCTTATGAGTACTGCGTATGTGCTAATGCTGTCGATGAATGCCAGTCATGCTATTCAAGTTTATAAATCTGTTGGTGCACATGGTGAGGTCAAATACAGCCAACATGCACCGCAAAATGGTAAAAACATTGAGCTGATTGAATTTCGTAGTGATGGCAGACAAAGCAATGCAGGACAATTGGCTGGCAAAACAGATGCCAATCAAAGTACTAATACTCAAAGCGTAGAAGAACAAAGAGTTGCAGCGCTTGAAGCACGGATTAAAGAACAAGAAGCACAAGCCAATGCACAGCGTTGCCAGTCACTCCGCAATAATTTGACCAACTTGAATGTCGGCGGACGTATTTATGAGATGGATGCAAATGGCAAGCGTCAGTATTTAGACGGTCGTGAAATTGAGCTCAAACGTGAACGCGTACAGCAGGCAATTGATCAGTATTGTGGCAACTCAACTACCTAGGCTTAATGCTAATTATAGACGTTAATCAATAGCTGCATTACATGACGAATGGCTGCTGGCATATCCTGAGCTTGTAGTCCTCGTTGTCCAACCAATAACGTATTATTACTCTGATTGACCAGCGTATCCCCTGCTAATCCATGTATAACAACCGCCTGATGCAAGCTTTGCATTCCTGACGATAAATCTTGTTGTGCTAGCAGACCAGCAATGACACCGGATAACACATCACCCATGCCAGCCGTCGCCATACCTGCATTACCGACAGCACAAACATAAACGCGGTGCTCATCTAAGCCCTGCTCTAATATCAAAGAACCTGTGCCTTTTAGCACCCATTCACCACCATAAGTTGTAGCGCACTGTTTTATCGCTTGTAGTCTATTGCTTTCCACTTCACTGATTCTCTTATTCAGTAATCTAGCAGTTTCGCCACTGTGCGGTGTCAAACAAACTTGATGATTAACGCTATATTCTCGCAGCTGACTGACCAATTCATGATGCTCTAATTGCAATGATGCCAAATGATAAAGTCCATCAGCATCAATCACTATTGCCTTTTTAGCTATCATCGCAGTTTGTAGGTATTTTATAAATAACACTTTTGCTTTTTCATCACGACCAAGCCCCATACCAATCGCAATCACAGTGACTGACTTGATTAACTCCTGCACTCCGTCCATATCATGCAAATTAATCGTCATTGCATCTGGTAGCGAAGTTAATAGGGCGCTATGAAAAGCCTCATGGCAAGCAACTGTAATTTTACCCGATCCTGCCGCCATCGAGCTCGAAGCAGACAGTATCGCAGCGCCGCCCATACCTTGTGAGCCATCGATACGATTACCGCCAATAATCAGTACATGACCATAGCTACCTTTGTAGCTATTTTGACGGCGAGGACTTAGACCATATGCAGTAGTAATCAGTTTTGCTACTGGCATGAATCTTTTATCGTTTATTGCATAAGGTATCAGCGGTATATCAACTACCTTGCCGCTATGATCCATACCATCTTTGGTATGCAAACCGAATTTCCGTGTAATTAAGCATAGCGTTATATCAGCCTGTATAGCCACATGCTCAAACACTTCGCCAGTCGAAGCCACCAAACCACTTGGAATATCAACCGCAATGGCCAAGGTACTATTTCGTTCAGATAACTTATTAAAAGTGCTAATGGCTGTTTTATAAACACCTGTAGGCGCACGATCCAGTCCAATACCAAACAGTGCATCAATATAAACATCGGCTTGCAGATTACCATCTACTCCTTCTTCTAGCTCACAAGCACTATTTTCAAAGCGTTGATAAGGGCAATTAGCCAATAGCGCCTCTTTTAGGGCTTTTTGTGCGTCGGAGAATACAGTTGTGTCATTGGTATCAAAATCATCACTCTCAAAACCAACTGTCACCACTTGTACCTGCCAACCCATTTGCTGTAAATAATAAGCAATGAGCCAACCGTCGCCACCATTATTACCCTTTCCAACCCAAATGCTCACTCGATGCTGGCGCATATGACGACGAGGCACATAAGTAGTGGCTGATGGATATATGTTTAATTGTTTTTGTTCATATAATTGCTCTATGTGTTGCGCCATTTGCCAGGCTGCTTGTTTCATCAACCCAAAACTATCGTGACCCTCTACAAACCATGCTTGCTCCATCGCATAGAGTTGTTCACTGCTATATAACAGGATAGGTTTTGTACTTTTTATAGGTGATAAATTGATCTGATTTTTCATAACTAATCCTTGAGTATTTTTTGCTGATTTTTTATTTTATTGAGATATGATTACTATCATTTAGCATCAGCTTAGCAAACGCTTACATCAACGTATGTATCGATATGAATGTGAAATTATTTGCTTTTATACTTGCGCTCTTAGCTCACTGGCTTATTATATCGATATTCACTCTATCGCCTACTGTCACACATGAATAATCTTCCTAAAGTAAACTTGCCTATCTCTTCAACTCAGCAGAAATCAGCTAAGCAAACCTCTGCTGAACCTAAGCCTGCGTCCAAAAAAAAGATTAATGTGAATAATAGCCCAATATTTACCACCACAGCAGATGTCAAACAATGGATTAAAGACCAAGCACAGGCTTTAGGGTTTGCCGACTGCGGTTTTTTATCGGTGCATCACCCTTTATTTGCTAAGCAGATTGTACAATTGCAACAATGGCTCGAAAAAGGTTATGAGGGACAACTGCAGTTTATGCATAACAACCATGAACTGCGGGCAAATCCTGACCAACTGGTAGAAGGGGCAAAAACCATCATCAGTGTCCGTATGGATTACCTGACTCAAGCACCAACCCCACGTACGATCACTGACAATGACTACCCCAATCAAGGTATCATCGCTCGTTATGCCAGGGGACGCGACTATCATAAAACGATGCGCAGTCGTTTGAAGCAATTGGCACTAAAGATAGAAGCCATGCTTCCTGAGTGGCAACACCTCAATATAGGTTCAGAGCAAGATTTTATTTTTAGGCCTTTTAGCGACTCTGCTCCTATTTTCGAGCGACCCATTGCCGATGCTGCTGGTCTTGGCTGGACAGGAAAGCATACCTTATTAATCAACAAGCAAGCGGGTTCATTTTTTGTATTGGGTGAGCTATTTATTAGCCTCGAATTACCTGATGACAAACCCGTCAAAGAGCATTGCGGCAGTTGTAGCGCTTGTATCGATATCTGTCCCACTCAAGCGATTGTCGCGCCCTATGAGCTCAATGCTGCCGCTTGTATCTCCTACCTTACTATCGAGCACGACGGTATTATTGATACAAAATACCGCCGCGCGATTGGTAATCGCATCTTTGGCTGTGACGACTGTCAACTTATCTGTCCTTGGAATCGCTACGCCAATCTTACACCTGTAGAGGACTTCGCACCACGGCATAACCTTGATAGCAGCAGTTTGCTTGAGCTGTGGCAATGGCAAGAAGCTGAATTTATGAAAAAAACTGAAGGCAGCCCGCTTAGACGCACAGGCTATGTGAACTTTTTGCGTAATATCGCGATTGGTCTTGGAAATGCTAATGGTAATGAAGAAACCATTACTCAGTTACAATCAAAGTTGGGCGTACATAACGAAATGCTCGATGTACATATCAATTGGGCCATAGCTGAACAGTACGAGAAGTTAAAAAACCTCTAAATCTTAAGTTTATATTTCTATACGCCAAAAAAATGCCTCTTATTATAGTAAGAGGCATTCTTTATTTTATTCACGCATATCTCTGACAGTTCAAAACCATATTATGGCTTAGGAATGCGTAGTACTTGACCAGGATAAATCTTATCAGGGCTTGATAGCATCGGCTTATTGGCTTCGAAGATTTTCATATAATCATCCGCTGAACCATAAACCTCTTTTGCGATCTTAGACAAGCTATCACCAGATTTTACGGTATACATCGTAGATTCAGGGGCATCCTCTTCGATATCGATATTATCAATCACTTTAGCGACGTTCTGAACGTTACCAATAGCGATAATGGCTTTTTCACGGTCAGCCTGAGTTTTAGCATTACCACTGATTTCGGCAGTATCCGTCGAACCATTATATTTAATTTTTAGGTTACTGATATTGAGATTCTGCTGCTGAATGCGACGCAGCAAAATGTTGGCAACCGATTGCGCTGAAGGCTCGCCACTGGCGACTGGTGTACTAGCATCTGCTTTGGTTTCTGATTTAGCATCATGCTTATCATCATCACGGTTAAAAATCTTATCACCGATGTCTTTTGCAAAACTAAACATACCCATATAATTGCTCCTTGAAGTATTTTTATTCATTATTAATCATTATTGTTTTAACGATAATTTTTTAATTATTACCATCATTTGCTATTGCTAGCGTTCTGAGTATAGCAAAGATGTTCCATTTGAATAGTAAGAGTATGTTGAGTAATGTTAAATGAGCCAAGCTTATGTTAATGCTATATTGGCTTTGTTATACTAAATGACAGCCATAAAAAAACCGCCTATCTATCAAGATAAACGGTATTGTAAAACTTGCTAAGTGAATAGCGAATTATAGCTGAGCTTGTACGTAGTCGATTGCTTTTTGAACCGTCGTCAATTCAGCTGAATCTTCATCAGGAATGGTAATGCCAAAATCGCTTTCGAATGACATAACCAACTCAACGAGATCCAATGAATCAGCGCCTAAATCTTCCATAAATGATGCATCATTGTTGATATCTTCAACATTCATACCCAATTGCTCAGCTACTGCAGCTTTAACTCTTAGCTCGGTATCATTACTCATGTAGATTTCTCCTTTTTGATCTATTATTTTGGCAAGTCACCATAGGCCTATCATTAGGCTCTACAGCATTGTATATAAAATCATATCTTCAGATTAGCACAGCTATCTGAGTACTTTGTAACTTGTTTTATAGCTGGTTATACGTTTTGACTGATGTCTAGTAAAGCCCTGCTATAATACAGGGCTTTGACATAAAAGTATCCGTCATTATAACACCCTTTATTATAGTTTACACTCGTGCACAGAGTTTTTTATTATAACTGTGTAACACTTGTTTATCACCTACATATACATACCGCCATTGACAGGGATAACAGCGCCTGTGATATAACTGGCCTCATCGCTGGCTAAGAAATGTACGGCTGCGGCAATGTCTTCTGGCTGTCCAAGGCGACTGATAGGTACAGCGTCTAGCATAGAGTTCAATAGGCGCTCATCAAGCTCGTCCGTCATATCCGTTTCGATCAAACCAGGGGCTACGCAATTAATCGTCACTTGTCGTGAGCCAATTTCACGCGCGAGCGTACGGCTGAACCCTTCGACGCCTGCTTTGGTCGCCGCATAGTTAGATTGACCGGCATTACCCATTTGCGCAACGACAGAGGTTATATTGATGATACGACCACGACGTGCTTTCATCATACCGCGCACAGCACGTTTACTCATGCGGTATACCGACGTCAAATTGGTATCGATGACATTTTCCCAGTCGTCATCTTTCATTCGCATCAGCAGACCATCTTGGGTGATACCTGCATTATTGACCAAGACTTGTACTGCGCCGTAGACGCTCTCAATCTCTTCAAACAGCTTATCAATTTGTGCGGTATCACGCACGTCTAGAACACGTCCAATACCGCCACTATCGTGGAGATAACCATCAATCAGCTCAGCACCTTTTTCCGTAGTCGCTGTACCAATAACAAAATGTCCTTCTTTGGCGAAACGTTTGGCAACGGCTTTACCAATACCACGGCTAGCACCTGTCACTAGAGTAATCGTACGACTCATGATAACACCTCCATTAATTTATCAAGACGAGCGGGCTTGTCAGTAGGATAGCTCGTAATTGGCTGTGCTTGGCGCTTCGCCAAGTTGCTCAATACATTACCACTGCCACATTCGATTAAAATATTAATTTGTTTGTCAGCCAGCTCTTGCATGGTTTTTGACCATAACACTGGTTGGCTTAATTGCTCCGTTAATGCCTGCTTGATACCGACCGCACTGCTCTCAACACGCGCATGTCGATTTTGGATAACAGGAATCGTCGCTTGATCAAATTTTATTTCTGCCAGAATCTCAGCCAATGCACTACTGGCTGGCTCCATAAGCGCGCAATGTGATGGTACGCTGACCTTTAGCGGGATAGATTTTTTGCCGGTGTTTTGCACTTTATCAATAACGGCATTCACACCAGCAGCATTACCCGATATCACCACTTGTCCTGGACTATTAAAGTTGGCTGCACCTACAATGGCACCTTCGACATGTTCAGTCGCTTGCTCACACAAATTTTCTACTCGATTATCCTCAAGCCCTAGCACTGCTGCCATGGCAGTATCGACACCTACAACGGCTTCTTGCATCAACTGACCGCGCTTATGTACCAATTTAACCGCATCAGCAAGCGATATGACCTCAGCCGCACAAAGCGCACTGTACTCACCTAGAGAATGACCCGCTAAATAACAAGGCGCTGTGGTTATTTTTTGTTTTAAGATACGCCAAATGGCGATGCTGGCCGTCAGTAATGCAGGCTGAGTATATTGTGTTTGATTGAGTTTTTCTTCATTTTGACAGATTGCCCATAAGTCTTCACCAAGCGCGGCGCTAGCTTCAGTAAAGGTATCGAGAATCTCTGGATAGATTTCAGCAAGCTCACTAGTCATCCCGACTACTTGCGATCCTTGACCAGGAAAAATTACCGCAATACGTGTCGGCGGCTTTTTTACCATATCGGGTACAGAGGCCATAACCAATATTCCTTATTTAATTGGAAATATCCCTAAAAACAATTGGGGTTTATTATATTATTAGAGGCGATATAAAGCCGTTACTTTAGTATTTGTCTAAAAAAACGGATTATCGATAAACTATACACTGACGCACACTATTATCATAGTGGATGCTACTGAAACACGTATAGTAAAAGATACCACTCAAATTAAAACGGTAGAGTATATCGGTTCATTTTCATATTTTCTAAAGGCACATGGTAAAAGGTTGTTCAAATACCTACCATAAAAGCCAATAGCAAAAAGCCAAGTTATCTAGCCACATAATATATGATAGCGAAATAACTTGGCTTTCTTCAGCTCAAAGCATATTACCTAATAACAGCGTTGCAAAAATAATGACAGTCACCAGTACTATCATTATTTTTACAATCAGCTATTGAATAGCCAATAATTTAAGCGTCTTGACTAACTTTAAACAACTGGCGACCACGGTAGAAACCATCTTTAGTCATGTGATGACGACGATGTTTTTCACCAGTGGTAGCATCTACGCTTATCTCAGCGATTTCCATACGATGATGTGAACGGCGCATGTCACGACGAGAACGACTTTTACGACTTTTTTGAACGGCCATGATATAGCTCCTATACTTAAAAGGGGATAAGCTTGAAATTCAGCTTTAATCGACACTGACAGAGGCTATATAATCACAACAACCTAAGTCTTACGCATCATTAGTTAAATAGATTGCCACGTATTAAAGTGTTGATTACGTCTAAAATCTATAGTTAGTCTGCAAGATCAGCATCTATCTGCCAGTAGCAGATTGCTAGAATGCAATAAACGGGACATTATACGCATGTTTAGCGGATTAATAAAGCCCTGCTTCTCACTCTTTGGTAGAAAGCTGATGAAAGGTATCATAAATTTATTAAGTAGTACATTGATATATGACTTGTCTCTTAATAAGATTACAACTTGCCTTTTAGCGAGGCTAAAGCAGCAAAAGGATTTTCGCTTTCTTCCTCTTCTGGGATCTCACCAAATTGCTCTACCGTCATTTCACAGTCGTCATGTTTTGGCGACATCGGCGTCTTCAGTAATATCTCATCTTCTACCAATTTTTTGAATGGCAATAAAAGCTCTGGTGCAGGCTCAGTAATAATTTCATCAAGTAATAAATAGTCTTGTTCATCATTGATTGAACGTGCTTGGCTCTCATCTTCTAGTAGCGCAATATTATAATCATCAGACAAATCGATAGCCACTGGCTGTAGGCAACGTTGACAGGTTAACCAAACTTCACCCGTCAGTGTGAATGCCAAATGTAAGACATTATTGCGTCGATACAGATTGGCATTAAGCGAGATGTCTGCTTGTTCATGTTCGGTGGCTAAGGTAGCAGCAAGACGTTTGAAAGCGCTTGGCTCTACCTCTCCTGTCCATTCATAACCAGTATCTGCCCATTTATCCAAAGAAATAGATTCAGGCATACTAGTAGATAAAGGCGCTTTTTTATTATCAGCATAACCTGCTGACGGTTTACTTTTTGGAGTGCTTGACATGCGCGACCTCATTCATCAAAACGGTGTATAATATTGCCTGCCATACTAACGGAAAGCATTGAGCGACGCTAGCGCTAGTATGTTAAATTTATTTGATATAAGCTCTATTTTCATCTCTTTATTTCTCCTATTTATATTCAAAGATAGTTCTTCTTTTCATCTTTTATTTGACCAGTGTTTTACCTATGAATGTGTTTAATGATAAACCTGACTTCTCGAACCTACTTTCTGCACTTGAAGCAAAAATACTATTGCAACGTCTCACTACGTTAACCAATAATGTGAATGCCTCTTCCACTGACTCGTGGAACCTTAACAACAATCAGTGCTTAGAGGATGTAAAAAGTGAATGGCAAAGGTTAGCTGCTATCAAAGGCTTAGATAGCACTCCATCATTGGTTAATAAATACGAGCAAGCGGCTACTGATTGGCTCATCCAATTATTCAATAATTTATTCACTCATCAAAACGTTACATTGGTTCGTGGACAAGGAGAACCAGAGTACTTTCCGGCACAAAATAACGAACCCGCAAAAATTGAATTCGCTCATGGATTTTTTGCTAGCGCATTGCATGAGCTGCACACACCTCCTTATAGGTTGACATGCTAGATAACTCATATTTTAATGATGTACATATAAAGCATATACCCCATACCTCTACCTTCAACTATTACCAAGGTAATTTATAGACATTCTTACATCATGATCACATATCTACTTGCTTAACTAGAACATTTGTACGCTTTCATTCTATCCGGACTATTAATAAAAACAGGCTCAATTCTTTGAGAGTATTGAGAGTGTCAAGAGACTATGCTTTGCTTGACCAATGTTATTCACAGCAAATAAAAAAAGGCAGTGCAATAAGTGATTGAGACTTATTGCACTGCCTTTTCATAACTTTAATCTTTCTCATCTACTAACATTTAAGAAGTTAGAATCTTTCTAGTCAACATTACTTCATATTGAATAAACTTTTATTTCTATCAATATAGGCAGCATTAGACATACACATCTCATACCAGCCCTTCCAATAGCTATTATTTTTCTTTGAATACATTGAGCTGTCCCAGATATCTTCAATCCAATGACTGTGCCTATATTTTTCAATAATCTTAATCGGATTCTCTCTTGCCCAAATAAGTTCGTTGTAATCTGCTTCTGATATTATTGCGCCCTGAATTTTCAGAAGATGATATCGGCATAAATACTTTAGAGTTAAAGATAACAATGCTCGATCCTCAGAGCCTCCAATACCTACCTTTTCACTTATATGTACGCGAGTATCTAAAACCGAACCCCGCCAAGTATCATAGTGCTTTATGATTATTAATTCACCATTTTCTGTATTATTACGAGCAAACCACAGTGCTTTAACTTCATCTTGGTCATTGCCTTGTAATAACCGTTTTGCATTGTCTTCAATATTAGAGCCGAACTCAAACTTTTCTTTTTTATAAGGCTTGTCTTCATCATGAATTAGCCAGTCAGTTTGGCAGCCAAAATATCTCGCTAACTCCTCTAACTCTTCGAATAATGGTTCTATACGCCCTTCAAACCAACTTTCAATCTTGCCAACACTGTTATATTCCAATACCTCAGCTATCCTTGAAATACTTGGAGTATAAAAACCACCGACTGCTTCAGATTCACTCAAAAGAAAATTGAGTTTTTCAGATATCAAGAGCAAGCGCTTACTACGTAGATGAGCGTCAAAAAAGTCTCTCAACTCTTCCATAGCATCAATATAACTACCCGTTGGACTTTCAAAAGATTTCTCTAATCGAATTTGAACTTCAGAATTAAGTGAACGTCCGTTTTCTTTTGACATCTCAGAGATGAGCTTCTTCAACTCTACAGGAATTTTTATATTCAGCTGTGCTTTCTGTGACATCTCTAAGCTCCAAACAGTATGAATGAGAAATAAATTGGAGAGAGAAATTCTATCATAGAGAACTTGTCAAGAGTCCACCATAGTGGTACCCTAATTTGTAAACAAAGAATTAATAATTCAATAACCTATAAGAACTAATTAATTTTGGAATTTAATATATAAGAGATGAGTTCCAACCATTGCTCAAACATTTAGATAAGGTAATTAATAATCTAACTAAAAATAGCAAAAAGCTGTCAACTATTTAGTGAATAATGCTCCATAGTTCGAAGCTAATAACTATAGGCAGCTATCTTGATCATACTCTAGGAAGGAACCTAAGTTTTGAGACATACCCTCAACGATCTTTTTAAATCCA
>NZ_JBQSXK010000021.1:0-45160 GCF_052378115.1 Psychrobacter sp. AOP30-A2-5
CTGAGCACTCAGTATTAATAATTTGTAAAGCCGTTAAAAATACTGCCGCCTTTGTAAATTAAATGTCGAAAATGCAACATGCATAATAAACTTATCAACCATTTATTGAATACCCACTTTGCTTTTCAAAGAGTGGTCAGCCAATCACTCTTGCAGATTTTTCTCCTAATGAAGGTGTGAATATTAGCACTCTCATTACTCGCGTTGATATTATTTCAATATCAGGATATAGCGAGGCTAAGTTAACCAAATCCCTCCAATGAGTAGGGGCTTCTCTGCCTGCTTACAAAGCTATCTGGAGATATGCATATGTCAAATAGC
This sequence comes from Psychrobacter sp. AOP30-A2-5, assembly GCF_052378115.1. Taxonomy (NCBI): domain Bacteria; kingdom Pseudomonadati; phylum Pseudomonadota; class Gammaproteobacteria; order Moraxellales; family Moraxellaceae; genus Psychrobacter; species Psychrobacter sp. AOP30-A2-5. Next base: position 322 of record NZ_JBQSXK010000021.1, read on the forward strand.
TGGTTTTAAATAAGTCGTCATCTGCGTTTCAATTCTATTGTATTAGCCTATAAACTTGATTATTTTTCCTCACGGTATAAGATGTTTTTTGCTTCTACTCTAAAATCTTCATGACTAATGGCAGGCTCAATGCTAGCTGTATTTAGGTTTACATGTGAGACAGACGCTTCTGGCTCACGATATAAGATATTCTGTGCTTCCTGTCTAAAATCACCATAACTAATAGCAGTCTCGGCTTGAACATGCTTAGCTTCAACATTAGCCTGATTGTGATTATTTTTAACTTTTGCTAGCTGTGAACTATCTGCTGCCGTCTCGTTAATTTGATGAGTAGCTACCGTAACAGGTAGATGAACACTTACCATGGATGTTTGAGGGATTGTTGAAAAAAAACGAGCCGACACAAATATAGTCATTAACAACAAGACGCCCACTATGGCAAACCATTTTACATGACTCAGCAAACTGCCTTTTTCTAGCTTTGCTGTGTCGGTTGCTAATAGAGGCTCGTTATTAGAATTACTGGATAAGCCAACACTTTTATTGATATCATTTTTATTGTCTGAGATAGTCATAATTCAATACCGAGTCAATCCATGTTATGAACGGCCTATCACCGTATCCTTGATCTCAGGATACGGGCTCTCGGGTATGTTGCAATGATTTTTGGTATGAGCGATAGAATTGACTGATAAGCGGCTTGAAAGCACTATTATTGTATGGCTAGTTGCTGATGAGCAATTTGAAAAATGGTAATAAAAATGAGATGAATTGCAGTCTAATAAGCAAAATAGCACAGGTTATCTCGAGGTATTAGGCAGATATTTAACGCTGCTTGGCAAAATTCAGTCCATTTGAATTGATAACACTCCTTAGATTGAATGACTAATCATTGGTCTCACGATACAAGGTACTTTGAGATTCTTCTCTAAAGTCATCATAAGTGATGGCTGCCTCAGCTGCTGGCATGGTCGATGGGGCTTCAGTAGTCTCTACCCCATTAGGATTAGTGTCTGGATTCTCAGTGGAGGATTCATCTGGTTGCGATATCACTGTCGATTTGTCTATCGCGCCTGTATCAGCAGAAGGTTGGTTGTCATCGGTTACTACTGCTTTGCCAGTGCTAACAGCTGGTGCTGCATCTGTCGTTGTTGTTTTCGTCTCTGCACTATCAGGTGCAATCGTTTTCGTTGAGGTCGATAGAACGCCGGTGAAAATTAGTGTTGCTACAATAGTAGCAATCAATAATGAGCCAAATATCATGCCAATAATAAGCGGTTTTTTGCTACTTACTTGCTCTTCCTTTGATTTTGCTAATTGTTTAGCAATGGCACTGTCATTTACAGCGTCGTTATTATTAGATAGTTGTTCGTTTCTAACTTTTTCCGCTGCTAATCTTTCTGAATCTTGACGTTTTAAATCATCAGCATTCGCGCTGTCAGCGATATATAAAGAAGATTTATCGTTACTTGCATCAGAATCTAAATAGTTGTCAGTATTAGCTATCGGTGCATGATTTGTCGAAAAACCTTCGTCTTTATCGTCATCAGAAAAATCTACATTAATACCTGTGCTGACGCTTTCTTGCTCTAAATTAGCAAATAATTCTAGCTCTGTAGCGCTTAATGGCTCATACGATGAAAGATGATTGGTATTTTTTAGTGGTTTTAATGCATTTTCTCTGAAAGTAGCGTTATCCTCATTACTATCGACATTTTCGACACGCGTGATGAAACGCTCGTAGATATTATCTTTACGCATACGCTTACGTGGCTTAGTATTAGCAATTTTGGCTAAATTTGCCTCTAACTGCGCATTAGGGCTATTTTTTTTGTCGCTCATGAAGTAATACCAAACCAGTTTTTACCGCGAAAAAGTAGATAATAGCTAGAATTAAGAATAAAGTTTTTATTGTTTGCTAAATTGTAACACTAACGTTAATAAACAATATAGTAGCTCGCCTCGTTCGCTTCAAGCATAATTTGTCGCTTACTGCTCTTATTCGGATAAAATAATCAAAATAGCCAAAAAAATAAGCCACAAGCAACGGTGACATCATAAACAAGTGAGCATAAAGATATGGATTTAAAACAGCTCAATGCTTTTATTGCTATCGCAGATTCACGGAGCTTTAGTGCCGCAGCGACTAAAACTGGATTGTCACAACCAAGCTTGAGTCGTCTACTTAAACAGCTTGAAACAGATATGGGTGTGGAATTGGTCGATCGCTACCATAGACCGCTACATCTGACTGAAGCTGGTACATTCTTTTACGACAAAATCAGCGCCATATTGACAGAGATTGATACCGTCACCAGCATGACGCAGAGGCTATCTACGCCCAGTAGTATGCTGAATATTGGCTTTGTCCCATCCGTGCTTTATGGATTGCTTCCTGAAATTATTGCCATGCTAAAGCAATCCAGCCCCGATATCGACGTCAATCTCAAAGACATCAGCTCATATCAACAAATAGAGGCGCTCAAATCTGGTGAGATAGACATCGGTTTTGGGCGTTTCCCCCATCAAGATCCATGGATTCAGCAAATACTACTGCGTCATGAGCGTTATGTCGTCGCCTTACCGAAAGCGCATCCTTTGGCGCATGTAAAGGAGCAGCGGTTGATAGACTTAGCAAACAATCGACTGATTCTCTACCATCAAACCCATTTACCGATAGCGACTAGCGTAAGATCAACCAATGCAAAGCTGGATAGTAATACAAAATCCAGACGCACAAGCGCTGAGCAATCCACACTTAGCGCGCCTATTACGGAGCCGTTGCTACACTTATTCGCACAATACGGTATTTCGCCTTTTATGACTACGACGGTGAGTGATTTGCAAGTAGCGCTAGGCTTGGTGGCGGCTGGCGAAGGCATTACCCTTGTGCCTGCTAGCCTAAAGACCGTGCGTACCGACCAAATCAGTTATCAACGTTTAGTACACGAAAACGTCACCTCCCCTATCTATCTGCACACACTCAAAGATTTCGTTCATCCCAGCATTTCTGATTTACTGCGCGCCACCTATCAGGTATATGAGCAGCGCGGCATCACTTATCGGCAGCAAAAATTTGTGTCACAGCCTTAAATTATCAGATATTGAATGGATATTGTGTTATAAAGAACCGCTAAAAAATAATCAGCCTTAATACTTGATATTAGCAACTGATTATGCTAACTAAAAATAATGGCAATGCAAACAAATAGTAATAACAACTAGAATAATCATTCTCCTGACTGGCTTCGGTGTGCTAAAGTCGATACAAGATGAATCGTTTTATATTTAAGCAGTTTATAAAGCGCTTCTCTCATGATCATTGGCAAGCTGACACAGGTAAGTGATAATTTGCCGTTTTAACCATTTAGAGGTATTCATGACCACACAACCACTCAATAACCCACGCACCAACCCAAATGCCACTGACGATACTGCGACCTCGCCGCAAGAAGGCTTTAGCTGGCGTATCTTTGGTCCCGGTATTTTGATGGCAACCGCTGCTATCGGTGGCTCACATTTGATTTCATCGACGCAGGCTGGCGCTATATATGGCTGGCAACTGGCCATTATGATTATTTTAGCCAACGTTTTTAAGTATCCATTTTTTCGCTTTGCAACCGACTACGTCTATGACACTGGCGAGAGTTTGATTGCAGGCTATGCCAAACGCTCAAAAGTATATCTGTGGGTATATTTTATACTCTCTATCCTATCAGCTGTCATTAGTACGGGCGCGGTCTCATTAATAGCAGCGGTGATACTAGGCTTTATGCTACCCGCCTCCCTTGGGCTGTCGACGATGGCGCTGTCATTGATTATCGTGGCGGTTTCTTGGTTCTTTTTGATTGCAGGGCATTATAAATTGCTCGATGGTGTGACTAAGTGGATTATGATTGCTCTGACCACGGCCACTGTTGCTGCGGTCATTATTGCCGCTGGCAAGCCAACGGTTATGGCTGTAGACTTTGTCGCCGCCTCTCCTTGGAATTTAGCAACTTTAGGTTTTATTGTGGCACTCATGGGCTGGATGCCAGCACCGCTTGAGTTTGCCGCCATTACCTCGATGTGGACATCTGCCAAAGTCAAAGCCGATCACACCACCCATCGCCAAGGTTTGTTAGATTTTAACGTCGGTTATGCCGTCTCAGCAATTTTGGCATTGTTCTTCTTATCGTTAGGTGTGTTTGTACAGTATGGCTCAGGACAAGAAATTGAGCTGGTTGGTGGCGCTTATATCAATCAGTTGATCAACATGTATACCGCAACCATCGGTGAATGGTCACGTCTATTGGTCGCTTTCGTCGCCTTTATGTGTATGTTTGGCACGACGATCACCTGTGCAGACGGTTATGGCCGTGCCAACGCTGAGTGCTGGCGTCTAATAAAAGGTGAAAGCGAAATCAACAAAAAGCAAATCGCTTTTTGGACGACCTATGCTATCGGTGGTGGGTTGATGATTATCACTTTCTTTACTGGACAACTAGGGACTATGCTTAAGTTTGCCATGATATCGGCGTTTGTCTCAGCGCCTATCTTTGGCTGGTTAAATTACTCACTGGTTAAAAACCATAAAAAACTGTCTTTTGGCATGAATGCACTCTCTATCGCAGGACTCATCTTCTTAACGGGTTTTGCGCTGTTATTTTTAGCCAATCTTGCTGGACTATTTGGCTAGGTATCAGTTTTAAAAATATCTATTTATATCATAAAAGCCCTTTTAGCTTAGCTATTAGGGCTTTTTGGTAAGCTAAAATCATGAATCGATAAAAATAAGCGCAACCGCTATTGTAAATAAATGTAAATAATGAGCTATACGTGTCTTTGCAAATTCAGCAATATGAATAATAGTTTGAGCAAACTATTACTTTATAGATAATGCTATTTATATAGTGAATAATATTAATTTTAATAAACTATTTGTTTGAATTATCTAAATTACTGTGCTCAAACAATGCTTTTCACTCACTGATTATTGGGTATAATCGAACACAATAACGATAATACTATCTCTCTATGCAAGGACACTCACATGACTTCATCTTCAGCAGGCGCACGCTTTCGCAGTGCTTTGACCCAAAAAAATGATAATAACCAGCCACTACAAATTGCAGGTGCTATCAATGCCTATACTGCAATGATGGCGACCCAAATCGGTCACCAAGCGTTATATCTCTCTGGTGCTGGTGTGGCAAATGCCTCATTTGGTCTTCCTGATTTGGGTATGACTAGCCTTGATAATGTACTAGAAGATGCACGACGTATCACTGACGCAGTTGACACGCCGTTATTAGTAGATATCGACACTGGTTTTGGCGGTGCATTCAACATTGCCCAAACCATTAGAAAAATGGAAAAAGCGGGCGTGGCAGCGGTACATATCGAAGACCAAGTTGCTCAAAAGCGCTGTGGTCATCGCCCAAATAAAGAAATCGTCAGTATTTCAGAAATGGTTGATCGCTTAAAAGCGGCATTGGATGCCAAAACGGACCCTGATTTTGTGGTCATGGCACGTACGGATGCGCTATCGGTCGAAGGGCTTGATGCTGCTGTAGAGCGCGCTGTTGCCTTCCAAGAAGCAGGCGCAGACATGATTTTTGCCGAGGCGTTAACCGATATCGAGATGTATCGTAAATTCACCGATGTACTAGATATTCCAGTACTCGCCAACATGACAGAGTTTGGTCAGACCGACCTTTACACCACGGATCAACTATATAGCGTGGGTGTCGAGATGGTTTTGTACCCACTATCAGCATTCCGTGCGATGAACAAAGCGGCATTAAACGTTTATCAGCATCTATTGACTGATGGCACACAAGAAAAAGTTGTTGATACCATGCAAACCCGCATGGAGCTGTATGATTTCTTAAACTATCATGAGTTTGAGCAGACACTAGACAAGCTATTTGCTAATAGTAAGTAGTTAAGAGTTAGTTATTGGCAACACTGAAAAGATAGCTCACCTTTGAGTGTGTTATCTTTTCGAAATCCGTCTTCATTTATTTTTAGGTTATTTATGCCATTTTTTATTGCTAATACTGCTCTTAAAACGTCACTACTGAGCAGCACGCTTGCGGCGCTATTATTCATGACGGGCTGTGATAAAACACCAGAAACCGCCGACGAGACGACCAGTGGTGCAAGCACTGCTGAAGTTAATGCTACCAAAGATGCTCCTGCACCTGCCACTCAAGATGACTTAGTCATGACGACGATTACGTTAGATACTGTCAACAGCCTACTATTTGCACCGGTTATCAATAGTGGTGCGCTCAGTGCAGAGCAAGTCAGCTGTCTCGAATCACGCGACAAAGACTTGGGTAAAGCCGAAGTCGATAGCTTCTATAAGAGTCAGTTTACCGATGCAGAGTTACAAGAGTTGGATGACTTTTATACGTCAGAGGTAGGGAAAAAGCTGATTACGTTTGGTAATGAGCAACTGCGTGTCATGAATGGTGAAGAGATTGCAACGCCACTGGCTGACCCTACCCCAGAAGAGATGACTGAGATTCAGACATTCATGGAATCACCACTGGGTGTCAAGTACATGAAAATCAATAATGCAGAAGGTGAAGGCAGCGCAATGGAAGTCTTGAACGTTCCTATTGAAACCGAATTCAAGCGTTGTAATGTCGATTTAGATGGTCCACAGCTTGAACAGCCTGCGTAACACTTAACTAACGCTATAGTCAGTCATTAACCAATAAATTTATTATTAGAAACTTAGAAACACCGTTTTTCACCCAAAAAGCTACCCACAAAAGGAATTTCATCATGGCAGCACAAAACCCATCAACAAAAGTATTGTCAGGCGCAGGTCTACGCGGACAAGTCGCTGGCAAGACCGCGCTATCTACCGTCGGTAAGTCAGGATCAGGTCTGACGTATCGCGGTTATGACGTGTCAGAACTGGCAGACAAATGCATCTTTGAAGAGGTGGCCTACTTGCTGCTTTATGGCAACTTACCAAACCAAACTGAGCTTGATGCCTATCAAGCCAAGCTCAAAAGCTTACGTGGCTTACCGCAGTCATTAAAAGACGTGCTTGAACGTATTCCTGCCGAGTCGCATCCAATGGATGTATTACGTACCGGTTGCTCTATGCTGGGTAACTTAGAAACAGAAATGAGCTTTGAAGAAGAAAACGACCAAGCAGATCGCATGCTTGCGGTCTTCCCTTCTATCATCAACTACTGGTATCGTTTTACCCATGACAACGTGCGTATCGAAACCGAAACTGATGATGCGACCATTGGCGGTCACTTCTTACATTTGCTTAAAGGTGAAAAACCAAACGAGCTACACACAAAAGTGATGAACGTGTCTCTTATCTTGTACGCAGAGCATGAGTTCAACGCCTCGACCTTTACCGCACGTGTATGTGCTTCTACGCTATCTGATATCCATTCTTGTATCACTGGCGCAATCGGTTCACTACGCGGTCCTCTGCATGGTGGCGCTAATGAGGCGGCGATGGATATGATTGAAGGCTTTAGCTCAGCTGATGAAGCTGAAACCGAGATGATGGGTATGCTGGCGCGTAAAGACAAAATTATGGGCTTTGGTCATGCCATCTATAGCGAATCAGATCCACGTAACGTCGTTATTAAAGGTTGGGCTGAAAAACTGGCAGCGGATGTTGGTGATGAAGTGCTATACCCAGTATCAGTACGCTGTGAAGAAGTCATGTGGCGCGAGAAAAAATTGTTCTGTAATGCTGACTTTTTCCATGCCTCTGCTTATCACTTCATGGGTATCCCAACCAAGCTGTTCACACCAATCTTTGTTTGCTCACGTCTAACAGGTTGGGCGGCTCACGTATTTGAGCAACGTGCTAATAACCGTATCATTCGCCCAAGTGCGGAATATACCGGTGAAGACTTACGTCCTGTACCTGATATGAGTGCGCGTTAATATTTCTTGTGATTATCGAGTATAAAAGTTTATGTTCGGTAACGGATTTAACGGCTAAATGTATTCACCATTTAGCCGTTAAATATTTTCTTAGTAATCTTACTTTCTGTTTAAGCATATTTTTTTAGCAAAGCCGATTTCTAATACCACTGACGATTTTGCTAAAAGAATGACTCTTTTTTTAAATTTAAACCAGCCAACTGCCAAAGGTGACTCATGGACAACGCCCTAGTACAACCAATGAATGATTCATTCAAAAAGCTATTACCCAGCACAGACTTGTATTACTTTGATACCCGTGAAGCGATCGAAAACATCGAAGCTGGCGCGTATGACAAGCTACCATTCTGCTCAAAAGTATTGTGTGAAAACTTGGTACGCCGTTGCCCACCAGAAGACTTAACGGCTGCGCTTAAGCAGCATATCGAAGGCAAACAAGATTTAGATTTTCCTTGGTACCCTGCCCGCGTCGTTTGTCATGACATCCTAGGTCAGACCGCTTTTGTTGATTTGGCAGGTCTACGTGATGCCATCGCTGAGCAAGGCGGTGACCCATCAAAAGTAAATCCAATTGTACCGACGCAATTGATTGTCGACCATTCACTAGCCGTTGAACATGCCGGCTTTGAGGAAAACGCTTTTGAGAAAAACCGTGCTATCGAAGAGCGCCGTAACGATGATCGCTTTCACTTTATCAACTGGTGCCAGTATGCCTTTGATAATGTCAACGTCGTACCGCCCGGTAACGGCATCATGCACCAAATCAACTTAGAGAAAATGTCGCCAGTCGTCCAAGTCGTCCACAATAAAGCTGGTGAACAAGTTGCCTTTGCTGACACCTTGGTCGGTACCGATAGCCATACGCCTATGGTTGATGCGTTGGGTGTTATCTCCATCGGTGTTGGCGGACTTGAAGCTGAGAGCGTCATGCTAGGCAACCCGTCTTATATGCGCCTACCGGATTACGTTGGGGTTAAATTAACCGGCAAATTGCAAAAAGGCATTACCGGTACGGATTTGGTACTTGCGATGACTGAGTTTTTACGTGATGCAGGTGTGGTTTCTACCTATATCGAATTCTTTGGTGAAGGTGCACGGCAGCTAAGTGTCGGTGATCGTGCCTCTATCTCCAACATGACGCCTGAATATGGTGCAACTGCTGCGATGTTCTATATCGATGAGCAAACCATCGATTACTTACGCCTAACTGGTCGTAGTGAAGATCAGATTAAACTGGTTGAGCAGTATGCCAAGCAAGTGGGTCTATGGGCTGACGGCATGGAAAAAGCCGAATACGCCCGCGTCCTAGAGTTTGACTTGTCCGCTGTTGTCCGTAACATGGCGGGCCCTTCACGCCCGCATGCTCGCGTATCAACCACGGATTTGGTTGCCAAAGGTATCGCTCATGGCGCTGACGAAAAACTGCCTGAACCAAAAGATGGTCTAATGCCAGATGGTGCGGTGATTATCGCGGCTATTACCAGCTGTACCAATACCTCAAACCCACGTAACATGGTTGCTGCAGGCCTTGTCGCTCGTAACGCCAATGCCAAAGGGTTGTTAAGGAAACCTTGGGTTAAATCGTCACTCGCACCCGGCTCAAAAACGGTCAAAATGTACCTAGAAGAAGCCGGCTTGATGCCTGAGCTACAAGAAATTGGCTTTGACGTGGTTGGCTTTGCTTGTACCACTTGTAATGGTATGAGCGGCGCACTTGACCCAGATATCGAAAAAGAAATTATCGATAATGATCTGTTCACCACAGCTGTACTGTCTGGTAACCGTAACTTTGATGGTCGTATCCATCCGTATGCCAAGCAAGCATTTTTAGCATCACCACCATTGGTGATTGCCTATGCTATTGCCGGTAATATCCGTTTTGATATCGAAAAAGACTCATTGGGCAAAGACCAAGACGGCAATGACGTTTATCTAAAAGACATCTGGTTCGATGATGATGAAGTTGATGCCATCGTGGCTAAAGCGGTAAAACCTGAGCAATTTAACGCTGTTTATATTCCGATGTTTGACGAAGCCAAAAAAGACACCGGCAAAGCATTAAGCCCACTCTATGACTGGCGTGAACAGACGACTTATATCCGCCGTCCGCCGTATTGGGAAGGCAAAATGGCAGCGATGAATAAGCTAAAAGGTATGCGCCCGTTAGCGGTGTTAGGTGACAATATCACTACTGACCATTTATCGCCATCTAATGCTATCTTAGGTGACTCAGCTGCTGGCGAGTACCTTGATGCTATGGGTTTACCTAGCGAAGATTATAATTCTTACGCCACCCATCGCGGCGACCACTTAACCGCGCAGCGTGCAACCTTTGCCAATCCTAAGCTATTGAATGAGATGGTACGTGACGAGACAGGTGAAGTTATTCAAGGTTCGCTTGCTAGAGTAGAGCCTGAAGGTCAAGTCATGCGCATGTGGGAAGCCATTGAAACCTACATGAATCGAGAGCAGCCGCTTATCATCATCGCAGGTGATGGCTATGGTCAAGGCTCAAGCCGTGACTGGGCTGCTAAAGGTGTGCGTTTAGCAGGCGTAGAAGTAGTCGTCGCTGAAGATTTTGAGCGTATCCATCGTCAAAACTTGGTCGGTATGGGAGCGCTACCTTTACAGTTTAAAGAAGGTGTCAATCGTAACACCCTAAATATCGATGGTACTGAAGTATTTGATATCGAAGGCGAAGTGTCTGCTGGCGGTGAGATGACATTGGTCATTAACCGCACAGATGGCACTGTCGATAAAGCCTTAGTGAAATGTCGTTTAGATACTGCTGATGAGGTCAAAATGTACAACGCAGGCGGTATGCTCCAGCGCTTTGCCAAAGAGTTTATCGATGGCACGTTAGATATCGTTTAATAGAAACGAATAAACAACAGCGATAGCTGCCGTACACGTGACAAAAGCCAATGTTATATTTATATGGTATTGGCTTTTTTAGTAGTCTCACAATAGATTCTGATACTCTTTAGTCTTATTAGGCTTATATCCATTAAATACATTACTTATAGTACTTTATTTAAATGAATTTTCTTAAAAAAATAAACATTTGTTTTTCTATTTAGTATAATTGTCATTTTTTATCATGAGAAGTGGCATGAAAAACATCAATAGAACTTTTATTATTTTGATTTCTGTATTGAATCTTAGCGGTTGTAGTAGTCTCACTGATTTATCAATGGTAGACGTCTCTATTTCCATTGTCGTTATTGCTATTATTATTGGTTGTTGGGTTTCTAATGTACGTACCGGCCGCGATATGCAAGAATCCGTTGATAGTATTATACAAATTCGACGGGAACAACTTGAAATGGCTAAGTCCGATTTGAGACCTGGCATTGATGAAGGCGACCCAGTTTCGCAGTATCTCTTGGCGCTTAAATTTCATACTGGTGATGGTGTCGGTCAAGACTTAGTAGCAGCGTGTTACTGGTACAGTTTGTCCGCTGAAAGTGGGTTTATTCATGCCGTGACAACTTTAGCCCTTATGTATATAAAAGGATGGGGTACCAAGCAAGATTTGACTAAAGCTGCTAAGCTTTTGTCTATTGCCTCAAAAGAAGGCGATTTGCAGGCACAGAACTTTTTAGCAGCAGCCTATTTAAACGGATGGGGTATTCGAAAAAATGAAGAAAAAGCACGTTATTGGCTGCAACAAGCAGCTGCACAAAGCTCTGAAGAATCTAGTGAGTCTTTAAATATGTTGTCGCCGCAATCTATTGAGTCATTAACAATGGTCATTCAAAACGGTGATGAATATATCGTACTAAAATAATAGGAATAAAAAAATGACCCGACCAACCCCTGCTTTTGCCCCACAACTATCTGTCCCCGCCACCTATATGCGTGGCGGCACCTCAAAAGGTACATTCTTTAAACTATCTGATTTACCAAAGCGTTGCCAAGTTGCTGGCGAGTCGCGCGATAAGTTTCTGCTACGTGTCATCGGTAGCCCTGACCCTTATGGCAAGCAAATAGATGGTTTGGGTAATGGTAGCTCTAGCACCTCAAAAACGGTAATTCTTTCTAATTCAAATAAAACAGATCACGATGTGAACTATCTGTTTGGACAGGTCAATATCGCCAAGCCAATGATTGATTGGGCGGGTAACTGTGGCAATTTGACCGCCGCCGTTGGCGCTTGCGCGATTAATATGGGTTTGGTCGATGCCGATAAAGTGGCTAATAGTATTAATGACAGTACGGATAACGGCATTTGCGAAGTACGTATTTGGCAAGAAAATATCAGTAAAACCATCATTGCTCATGTGCCTGTTTACATGGATGCACAAGGCAAAGTGCAAGTACAAGAAACCGGCGATTTTGAATTAGACGGTGTAACCTTCCCAGCGGCTGAAGTCAAAATTGAGTTTATCGATCCTGTTGATGCTACCAGCGATATGTTCCCTACTGGTAACTTGGTCGATGATTTTGATGTCTCTGGCTGTGGTCTAAATACTGATAGCGTCAAGGCAACTTTTATTAGTGCTGGTATCCCAACCATCTTTATGAAAGCAGAAGATTTGGGCTTTACCGGTACTGAGCTACAAGGCGACATCAATAGTAATAGCGAGCTACTTGCCAAGCTTGAGAAAATCCGTGCCAAAGGCGGCGTTGCGATGGGGCTGTTTAAAGACGTCAGTGAAGCGCAAACCAGTCAACATATTCCTAAAATCGCTTGGGTTGCTTCTACGCAAAGTTATACTGCGTCGAGCGGTAAATTTGTCGAGGCGGCAGATATTGATTTAGTCGTTCGTGCTATGAGTATGGGTCAATTACATCATGCGATGATGGGCACAACAGCGGTTGCAATAGCAGCGGCAGCAACGACACAGGGTACATTGGTCAATGAAGCGGCAGGTGGACATGAACTGAACGAAGTGCGTTTTGGTCATCCATCAGGTACATTACTCGTTGGCGGTAAGACTGAACTGGTTGATGGACGCTGGCAGGCTAAAAAAGTATCAATGAGCCGCTCGGCAAGGCGTATCATGGGTGGTGAAGTCTTTGTACCAGCGGATGCGTTTTAGTTAAGGGAACTTAAGTGGCTTACGATCTTACAGAAAAACTAGTTATCGGTATTTCATCAAGCGCATTATTTGATCTTAAAGAATCAGATAGTATATTCAGGACAGAAGGCGAGCAAGCCTATAGAGAATATCAGAGAAAGCATCAAGATGATGCTCTTAATACTGGGGTCGCCTACCCTTTTATCAGGAGACTATTGAAGCTAAATGAGCTGCTTAAAGATCCGTTAGTAGAAGTTATTTTATTATCACGCAATGATCCTGACACCGGCCTCAGGGTTATTAACTCAATTGAACATTATAATCTTTCTATTACTCGTGCGGTTTTTTTGCAAGGTCGATCAGCACACGAATATATTCCAGCCTTTGATATTGAATTATTTTTATCTGCTAATGAGGGAGACGTTAAACAAGCAATAGAGGCAGGTTACCCAGCAGGTCAGATTTTACATGGAGATATTTCTGATAATATTGAAGATACGCAATTGAGAATAGCATTCGATTTTGATGGCGTGATAATCGACGATGAATCTGAAAGTGTTTATAAAGAAAATAAAAACCTTGATGAGTTTCACCTCCATGAGTCTACTAAGGTTGATATAGCTCATAATCCAGGACCACTAAAGAATTTTATTGACCGTATTTCTCATATTCAAAAACTTGAAAATGATTATAAGCTTGAAAACCCTAATTATGAACCAATGGTAAGAGTCTCTATCGTCACTGCAAGAAACGCACCTTCACATAAACGTGCAATTAACACAATGCGTGAATGGGGTATTCTTGCAAATGAAGCTTTTTTTATGGGCGGAGTAGACAAATCAAAGGTTCTTGAGATATTAAAGCCTCATATCTTTTTTGACGATCAGATGACACATTTGAAATCATCTGGTGTATTGCCATCAGTTCATATTCCTTTTGGAATCGCTAATAAAGTAGTACATAATGAAAGCTAATTACTAATATTCATAAAAATACATGCCAATATCTCCCCAGCCACGCCATGTGCCGTTAGATAAAAAGCCGCCGCTCAAAAAAACTGAGCGGCGAGCTTTGTTGTGGGATATCCTCAAAAAGCTTGCAGTCTTTGCCGCGCCATATAAAGTATTAATTATTGCCACTTTGATATTGACCGTACTGGGTTCGTTTACAGCGCAAGTTAATGCCTTTGTGCTGCGCTATGCCGTTGATACCTTGACCGAAATCGCTACCCTCGCTGAGCCTTGGGAAGCTGGCGTGCGCATGCTGACCATTATCAGTGCGGTACTCTTAACCAAAGAGATATTATCGATATTCATCTCGTTTGGGCAACGCTTCTTCGGCGAAAAGATTCGTATCAATTTATCACGTGATTTATCGCAAAAAATCATTGAGCGCATCCTCACCTATCGGATGGCATTTTATACCAGTAGCGAAAACGACAGCGGTAAGTTGCAAACGCGTATTGATTACGGGGTCAGCAGTTTAACCAGTTTAGTGCAAAACTTCTTTATCGATATGCTGCCATTGTTTGCCAGTGCGATCGTCTCACTCATCATTATGTTTTCGACCAATTTTTGGATAGGCTTGGTCGGTCTTATTATCATTCCCATTTACTTTTTCATCAGCCAAAAACAAGCGCGGCGTCTACAAGGATTCCGTCGGCAGATGCGCGGCTATAGAGAAGCCAAAAGTGGCTTGGTTATCTCCTTGATCAACTCCATCAGCGTGGTGAAATCCTTTGTTCGTGAGTCGATAGAAGCGGAAAAGCATTTAACCATTCAAAAAGACATGACTGACAATCAGCTGCGCATTCGCAGTATTGGTTTTATTTATGATGCGATAAAAACTTTTATTGAGCAAATTGGCGTGGTGGTAATCATTCTGCTGACATCCTACTTTGTTTTAAAAGGCGAGATGACCATCGGTATGATTTTATTCCATGTCATGCTATTTCAAAACGTCGCCGCCCCTATCCGCCAATTGCATCGTATTTATGATCAGATTAATAACGCCCTGACTTACGCTGAAGGCTTCTTTGATATATTAGAAGATGAAAGCCAAGTTGAAGATATCACGGGCAGAAGTAGTAAAAATTTAAAAGGTCATATTGAGCTGAAAAACGTCGATTTCACATATCCTAATGGCACGCAAGCGCTAAAAGATGTCAGCTTTACTATCAAGCCCAATCGTATTACTGCGCTGGTGGGTTTAAGCGGTGCTGGCAAGAGTACGATTATTAGCTTATTAGTAAAGTTTTATGCGCCAGATAGCGGCACTATATGGCTAGACGGACATAATTTAGCCGACTGCGATACTCATGAATTGCGTCAAAATATCGGTTTAGTACTACAAAGCAATCATATATTTTCGGGGACGATTAGCGAAAATATCCGCTATGGCGATATGAATGCGACTGATGAAGATATTATCATTGCAGCAAAAAAAGCCTCCATTCATGAGCAAATTATTAATTTAGCAGAAGGCTATGAGAGTACAGCAAAGTCATTGTCTGGTGGTCAACAGCAACGTATCGCGCTGGCACGGATGTTTTTAAAAGATCCACCCATTGTGTTTTTGGATGAGCCAACCGCTAGCCTCGATGCCATCGCCAGCCAACAAGTGAAGAAGAGCCTAGATCTCATCAAAAAAGATCGTACCGTGATTATGGTCTCGCATAATATTGCCCAAATTATCGATGCGGATGACTTGGTCGTGATAGAAGATGGTCGCGTGGTTGAAACCGGTACGCATGAAGCGCTATACGAGAAACACGGCAAGTATTTTGAGATATTCAATGCCATGTCGGATAGCTTAAATTTGGATAAAATCAGCCAGACTCTAAATGGTTAGGAATGGTTAATGTGTGCCTAAATCGTTATAATGCCAATCTTTTACCGCCTATTTCCAGAAGCTAGCCCACTATGACTTGTGAATTTTCTATCAAAACCTTTGATGAGCTGACCTCAGTTGATCTCTATCATATTTTAAAAGCCCGATCACAAGTGTTTGTGGTTGAGCAAAACTGCGCCTATCAAGATATGGATGAGGTGGACTTTGATTGCCTCCATCTTATCGCGCATCAAAACGAGGCGTTGGTAGGCTACTGCCGTATCATTCCGCCTGAATTTAATAAATTAAAATCCAATCTATCGGTCGCTGACCCTACGATTAAGACCAATCATACTGCTATGCCTGCCATCGGTAGAGTGCTGGTATTATCAGAGCACAGAGGTGACGGTATAGCACGGCAGATGATGATTCATGCCATTGCGCACTGCCGTAAAAAATATGGTAAAAAGCGCCCGATTATACTCTCTGCACAAGCCTACTTACTCAGCTTCTATGAGTCCTTGGGGTTTGTCCCTGAAGGCGATCATTATCTCGAAGACAACATAGAACATGTGAAAATGGTTCTATACGTTGCCAAGAAAAACAAAGTACAAAAAGAGCGTACTGAGTCTGCCTCCACAACGAACAAAGTCTTAAGTTTTCTGCTGTTTATCATGGCGGCTTTATTTGTGTTAGGTCTGCTATATTTGATGATTTAAGCGCGCCGCAAGGTTTTAATTTTTAACATAATTCAGTTTGGTTGTTTCATATTGAGTATGCTACTTTTAAATGATGGCTAATTTAAAAAGGTGACCGAGATAATAGGTCAAGGAAGTAGCATACTCAAGGAAGAGGAGACAACCATGTCAAATGATAATTCAGATACAACACATTCAAATAAAAATGATGCAACGGTAGAAAGCAATGTCCGTCCAGAATATGACATTGAGATTCGAAAGATTGCTGATTATGTGCTTAATTATTCGATAGATAACGACTCCCCCAATAGCGCAGATGCTTGGAATACTGCGCGTCATTGCTTGATGGATACGCTTGGTTGTGGTCTACTTGCGCTACGTTTCCCTGAATGTACTAAGCATCTGGGTCCTGATTGTGCCGATCAGCTCACACCTAATGGCGCGCGCGTTCCGGGTACAACCCACAGCCTAGATCCTATCAAAGCCGCCTTTGATATCGGCTGTATGGTGCGCTGGCTCGATTATAATGACACGTGGCTGGCTGCTGAATGGGGACACCCTTCGGACAATTTAGGCGGTATCCTAGCAGTCGCCGATTATATCAGCCAACAAAGTGTCAGTCGCAATCATCCGCCATTAACCATGCGTGAGGTGCTTGAGGCTATGATTATGGCGCATGAGATTCAGGGGGTAATTGCACTGGAAAACTCATTCAACCGTGTGGGTCTTGATCATGTGTTTTTAGTTAAATTGGCCTCTACTGCTGTGGTCGCCAAGCTCTATAAATTGCCACGTGAGCGTATCATGGCTGCCATCTCGCAGGCGATCGTCGATGGTCAGGCGTTGCGTACCTATCGTCATGCACCCAATGCCGGTAGCCGTAAATCTTGGGCGGCAGGCGACGCTACCAGTCGTGCGGTACGCTTGGTTGACATTACCCGTCGCGGTGAAATGGGTATCCCTGGGGCACTCTCTGCACCGCAATGGGGGTTTTATGATGTATTGTTTAGCCATACCAATAAAGACTTAGCCCTTAAACCTGCAAACGAGCGCCGTTTTACTTTCCAGCGTGAGTTTGGCAGTTACGTGATGGAAAACATCTTATTTAAGTTAAGCTTTCCTGCCGAGTTCCATGCGCAGACTGCTTGTGAGGCCGCTGTTATTCTACATCCACGCATTGATGATAGAATCGACGATATTGAAAAAATTGTCCTGACCACTCATGAATCCGCGATTAGAATTATCTCTAAAGAAGGCACATTGGCCAACCCTGCTGATCGCGATCATTGTTTGCAATATATGGTCGCGGTGCCTTTGCTCACTGGCGATTTAATGGCAGAAAACTACGAAGACGATTATCATGCACAGCACCATGTCTTAATTGATGGTCTACGCCGCAAAATGATCGTAGAAGAAGATGCGGGTTATTCAAAAGATTACCATGACCCAAGCAAGCGCTCGATTGCCAATGCTATTCAAATATTTTTTAAAGATGGTAGCAGTACCGACAAGGTTGTGGTCGAATACCCTATCGGACATAAGCGCCGCCGCAAAGAAGGTATTCCTGTATTAGAAGCCAAGTTTCGTGCCAGTTTGGCAACGCGATTTATCGACAGTCGCTGTCAGGATATTTTGGCGCTTTGTAGCGATCAAACACGCTTAGAGCACACACCTGTACATGAGTTTATGGACTTGTTTATGGCGAATTAAGCATGTGCCTATCTAAAAACAACCCTTATCTTCTCAATAACATAGGGCGTGTCGTTGTCGTTAATATAATGACAACGACACGCCTTTTTTCTCCATTAATAGCTAGCTTCTAAAAACTACCAAGGTATGGATTCCCCTGCCCAGTCAACAAAGCTTCCTGATTGCAACGCTGTCATACGGTTAAGCACTTCTAATAAGCATTCCGCACTGTAGGCTGGCGAGAACAACTGACCTTCGGCCACATTACCTTGAAAAGGGGCTGATAGTTGCGTATTTACCGTTCCTGGTTGCATGACAACCACGCACACGTCTTTAAGCGAGCGACTCCATTCAATACTCAGATTTTTCATGCCCATATTGAGTGCCGCTTTACTCATACGATAGCTATACCATCCGCCCAGCTGGTTGTCACTGATACTGCCAACGCGCGCGGAGATCGTCGCAAATATTGCGGGCTTGTCATTACTACGCGCAGATTTGGCTAATAGTGGCCTAAAATGCTTGGCAATAAGCAAGCTGGCTAAGGCATTCACTTGCATATTTTGTAAAAAGAAATCAGTCTCAACCTGACGCAACGCTTTTTCTGGCTGCTGCGTCGCCGTATGTAATAACCCTGCACAATTGATAATCCAATCAATATGAGTGGTTTGCTGCTGAATAACCTCGGCTGCTCGTTGGATACTCTGTTCGTCGCAGAGGTTCATGGATATCCAATGCAGATTGTCAGCCTCAAAATCAGGTACATTGCGATGATAAGTCGCAAAAACATGAATACCCTGTTTTCCACCATTATCGGTATTCGCATTCTCATCCTTATTGTCACTGGCAGTGCCATCTACTAGTTGCTTAATCATCGCTCTACCAATGCCGCCTGTACCACCAACGATTAGATATGTTCTGTTATTCATGATGATTCCTTTTTTGGATTCTCTTTAACAGCGTTTTTTACCCTCTGTTTTTTCACACTATTGTTATTATCATTTTGTTCATTATTCATTTTGGCTGATTTTTATTGTCTTTACCATGATAAAAATGCTTAATAAATGTTCATTTTTTAACATTTGGCGAAGGCGTGTCCTCATATATACGCTACAATAATCAAGAATTATCTCCTACATAAACGCCTTTATATGGATGTTATCGCATTATGCTATCACCCCAAGATCAATTGACTGAGTTGGTACGCACGCTTGAGACGCAGCAACATGTCTTTGCCACTGATCCGCTACTTATCACGGAAAAGCTACAAGGTGAGGATGGCAAACCCATTCAAAAATTGCAACGCCGAGCCTCACGTATCGATAGTAACGGTGCGCTGACACGAGTATTGGGCAAAATTGACGGGCGTATTAAAGGCATCATGGTGGTCATGAGCGTGGTGTGGTGTCTCTCGGGATTTTTGGGATTATTCACCTTACTACAGACCAATGTGGTGAATTTCTTTTATGTATTGGTTTGCTTGCTGGGTTTCCATACCATTATGCTGTTAGGCTGGCTTGTGATGACCCTGATTAATCAAGGCAAGCCGTCTTCGAATTGGTTTGCCAATTTTGTCAGTCCCAGTTATCTGATACGTGGCAAGGATGATGTTACCAAGGCTGCAGTCGACTTGTACGAGCGCCAATTACAGCATAGTGGGATGCGCTGGTATTTGGGGCGCTTTAGTCATCAGTTATGGCTGGCAACGTTGACAGGCATGCTGGTGGCGATTATTTTCCTGTTGATTGTGCGTCAGTATAGCTTTAGCTGGGAGTCGACTTTACTATCCGATCAAGCGCTAATTACTTTGACACAGGTACTTGGCTGGTTACCAAGTATGGTGGGATTCGATGTGCCAAATAGCAACGCTATTGTACAGAGTCGCTTGGTGACTGATGCGATGCCATTGACTGTTGCGCGGCAATGGGCAGGCTTATTGGTTGGTAGTTTGCTGATGTACGGTATTGTACCAAGAGCGATTGCTTGGGCGTTTTGTGCATTGATGTTCCGTCGTAAAAAGATGCGTTTGGACATCAAGCAGCCCTATTATCAAAAGATTTTAAACTTTTGGCAACGTCAGGTGGTAGATGCTGATGACTTTAATGAAGTGCCCGTTCCTATTGCCCCAAAAGCAGCTGTTAGCGCTGGCAAGAAACTGGTTGCTTTGCTTGAGTATCCAGCAGAGCAGGATAACTGGTGGCTTGCAGGTCTGGATGCCAATATTAATAATAGCGAGATAGAGAATTTCGGTATCGTTGATGATCGTGACGATATGGCACGTTTGAAGACGTATTTAGACAGTCACCCAGTGCAGGTCTTACTTGGCATTCATCATAAAGCCTTACCTGACCGTGGTACGCTACGCAAACTTGATCAAATCGCCCGCCATGCAAAAGATGGGCTCATTGTGCAGCTGCTGAGTGATTCAAGCGCTTTAGAGTTAACCAAGCAGGTTGCAGACCATCAAGATATTCGTTATCAGCAGTGGCAAACCGCACTCTCTGCCCGCAACATTGGTCTAGTGAATACTTGATTGACTAGCCAAACTGGGATTATCAGTTACTTAAGACAGATGGTCAGTAGTAATACCGAAATAGCACACAATTTGTTCTACAATAAAAGCCAATGTATGTTTTGATCATTAATAAATATAAGACGATATTATGAATAATGATAATAAAAAAGATAATTATGAACACAATAAGCCTGCTGGTCTCTTTGCAGATAAGGCTTATGAGGCAACCCCTAATAACGCAAACAGCACTTTAAAATCAGCTGTAACTGAGTCAGTGGAAACTCAAGACAATCAATCTTTATCAACAACGACAAGTATGACAAGGAAAACCATCGCCAGTGGTGAACCGCTAAAATTGGCCGTCGTTGGTCATACCAATACGGGCAAGACATCCATACTGCGTACACTATTGCGTGACGTCTATTTTGGTGAAGTCAAAAACGAAGCCGCAACTACCCGTCATGTAGAGCAAGCCAAATTAACAGACAACCAAACGGGCGAAGTGTTGGTGGTATTGTATGACACACCGGGTTTAGAAGATGCGTCAGGATTGATGGATTGGTTAGAGGACAATACCGCCAGTCGGCGTGATGGCATTGAGCGTTTGCAACAGTTTTTGGCAGCAGACATTGCCCAAGGTGGTGATGCGCTAAATATAAATAGCAATGAGGACTATAGCCAAGAGGCCAAAGTGATTCGGCAGCTGCTGGCAAGTGATATGGTCATTTATGTCGTCGATGCACGTGAGCCGGTACTCGGTAAATATAAAGACGAGTTAGCTATTTTATCTTGGGCAGCGATTCCTGTGATGCCAGTATTTAATTTCACTGACGCTCAGGATGCCAATATAGATGAGTGGCAGACCATGCTGGCAAGACGTAATTTACATATCTCAACGCGCTTTGATTCTGTTGCCTTTGAATTTAACGATGAAATGCGTCTATGGCAAAATTTAGCCACCATGCTCACCCACTCAGAGATGCTTGAGCAATTAATGGCGCGCCGCACTGAAGACTGGGCACAGCTAAATGACGAGGCCAACATTATCATTGCTGATTTTTTAATCAATGTTGCTGCTTTTGTTCGTGAGATTAGTGAAGATGATGACCCAATGCCAGTATTACAGCAAATGCAAGAAGCGGTCAGACAGAGCGAACGGGCGATGCAGAACAACTTGCTCAATTTATATAAATTTTATGACAATGACGTAGCTGCAACGCCGCTTGAGCTAAAAGCCTATCAACAAGATCCGTTTGACCCTGAACTGCTAAAAAGCTATGGCATACGCACCACTTCTGGAGCAGCAGCTGGTGCACTATTAGGCTTAGGGATTGATGCGGCCGCTCTTGGTACAACCTTGGGGTTGGGTGCTGCCATTGGTGGTATCGCAGGTGGGCTGTTATCTAATACCAGTAGTATTGCCGATAGAATCACTGGGGTAAAACGTTTGTATATCGACCCTGCTACCCTAACCTTGCTGGCCACTCGAGCCATAGATTTATTGACAGCATTGCGCCATCGTGGTCATGCTGCAACTGATGCCACGCAATTGCTGTATAAAGGTGAGAAATCCAGTATTGAACAGTCGTTAGATGACGAAAGCGCCACTGTCACACCATGGCCGACACATAAATTGCCCAGTGAGCTAAAAAAAGCTCGTGGTAAACCGCAATGGTCATCGTTCAGTAGTGGTAAGTCTGAACAAGCGCAGCTATTACGCGCAGATATGGCATGGTCGCTTTCAGGTAAGTTGCAGTCACGTAATCGTGAGTAGCCTTGCTTGTTATACATTCAATCAGGGATTGTTTTGATATTATTAGTCCTTGTGATTGTCGCTTGCTTCAGGCTCTACTCTAAACGTAAGCATGAATTGATTAGCTTCAACCATATAAGCTTTATCGCCCTTAATCTCAACTTTTATTTGAGGTTCCTCTGTCTTGGAAAACTCAGTAACTGTATTTCCTATAAGTTCAGCCGCAAATGCCAATGCTTCATCATCTGACAGATCAGGACTTAATATACTAGTTGATGCTCCAGATAAGAACGAAAAGATCAAACCTATACTTGCAGCGTTAGTCGTATTTAAGTCACTGGTATTGATTTGATATTCTAAGCTTTTAAGCTCTCCGTTTTTATCTACAGCTCCCACTAATGTTATGTCAGAAGGATAATTTACAACGAAAGTATCAAGATACTCTTGCTTATTCAAATTCAAGCCAACATCACTCCAAACCGTTTTCTTTAGACCTGCACGTTTGGTGAGTTTGTTAAACTTATTACCGTATTCCTCTGGTGTTATTCCAAGCGTAATACCCACTTCCATTATCTTATTTATCTTAGCTTGTTTATCATTAGTAACTTCAACCGACTGTTCTTTTGTAACAACCTCAGTAGAAGATTCAACTTCTGTACTAGGTTTAGGCTTTGTAACGTTCTGCTCGGTCTTCGCTTCTACTGATTTTCTAGTTACTGCTTGATCTTCATTGCCATCAGTTTTTTTGCATCATCTGATGAAACAAAGAACATTGATATAAATATCAAGATAGATCCTACTGCTGTGATTTTACCTCTGCTTAAACTGGGGTTTTTATCTATAATCAATCGTTTAACAGGGGGTAATAGTAAAATTCCTCCAATTAGCATTAATAATCCAGCGATTAAACTTCCTTCAAGAAATGCCCCTAATGATCCAAATATAAAAGTGACTCCAAAAAACAACGCCCCAACTAATAATAATTTTTGCAAAATAATCTCCCATCCTAATAAGTAAACAAATAAATCCATACTATAGTTAATTTTTATTGTATTTACTTTAAAGTTTTAAAAAGAGAGAGATTACCTATATGGTCATATATCCTATGAATCTAATCCGTTTATTAAAAGAGCGCTTAATGCCTCAATACCACGCACATCGGTTTGCTGTAAATAAATAGAATATAGCGGATACTTGGGAAAGCTTTGCTCAATATCTTGCATTAATTGTTGCTGGCGTTCAGCACGACGCTGCCAAAAATCATCAGACTGAGTTGGTGCTATCAACTGATTAATAACGATGGCGGCTGGCATGAGCTTACTGTCTTCTAACTGAGCTATCGCCCGCTTTGTTTCAGCCAGTGGCAATACGTCAGCCGTCATCACTAATACAATGGCGGTTTGTGTACGGTTATGCAGTAGCAACCCTGCCTGACGAAACAGCTGCTTGCGTTTTTCTAGTACAGATACTGCTTGCTCCCAGCGGTCGGTTTTTTTTGTGGTAAATGGATTAGCTAAGTCATTTTTGTTATTGTGTTGTTCATGACTGCCTAAATGATTTGCCACTGAGCGAAGTTTTGCCTGCCGCCGCTGCTGCGCTAGCAATCCATCCGTCCATGCCCCCATCATTTCAGGCAGCACTAATAAACGCAGTGTATGTCCCGTCGGTGCGGTATCAAAAATAATATGCTCATAGCCGGCATCTGCTGCTGCAACCAAGTGCTGACACATGGATTCGAGCATCGCGGCTTCTTGTGCGCCAGGTGCTGATTTTGATAGCCGTAGATGTTCGCGAATTTTTGGCATCATGTCTGGGTTTGCATAGGAAGTAATGGTGCGTTCAACTTGGGAAAAATGCTCATCGACGATGATATCAGGGTTTAGTTCAATAGCATCTAGACAAGAAGTTACTACTGTTTTTTGGTTTTTGAGCGGGACGTTTAACACATCGCCCAAGCTGTGTGCTGGATCGGTCGAGACAATCAGTGTCTTTTTGCCTTGGTTGGCATAATAGCTGGCAAGTGCGGCGGCAGTGGTGGTTTTACCGACACCGCCCTTGCCACCGATAAATATAATCGGCTGCTTTGCCAGTTGCTCTACCAATGCGGGTAAAGGGTGTAATGCCATACTTGTATCTCATTTTAATGAATTCAAAGGAAACTAGCAGCAACCTACGTGGTCAAAAGGGCATCTATCCATACCCATTCTGGTATGCCATTCATGGAAGTTTTCTAAAAACAAAGGCTGCAACTCTAGCGTATAAAAGCTTGCCGGATTGTCGATACCTAAGCTTTCCGCAAACATGAGTAGCATGAAAAAATCTTCTTCATCACGCGCGGCGCGTGCCATTGTCTGACGATAAGGCGCATGATAAAACTCGTTTAACCCTGCCGCAAATCTTTGCCACCATGGCTCAATATTTTTTATAGGCTTTGTCATATCCGTGTTTTCCATAATCACTCTTCTTTTTCGGATGCTTATTAACTATCATGCCTATATGAGACAAAAAACGCCAGCAATTGCTGCTAGCGTTTTATCTGACATTTCATTAATTATTTAAGAGGGTTTAGAGATTACTTTTGCCTCTGTGTATCGACCATTCTTTACGGAGTACTGATAAACTCTCAAACGTTACTAAGATTGTGGCTATCAAGATAATGATATCCATAATAATAAGTAACCAGTTACCGTCATTGAAAAAGGTTTTTAGCTGAATCAATAACGCAAAAACCGTCATGACCAGTAAGAATGACAATGGCCCCAAGGTATACCACACAGGTCTGCCTTTACGTAACAATATAACGGTAACAATCATCAAGGTTAGTGCAGCCATTAGCTGATTCGTCGTGCCAAATAACGGCCAAATAATCATACCGCCAGCACCATCGATGCCACCAGCACCAAAGGCTAATAACAAACAGCTGCCAACGGCAAGCAATGTTGCCACCACACTTTTATTTAGAACAGGTAGTTTATAAATTTCACCAAACTCTTGGAAGATATAGCGTTGCAAACGTACCCCAGTATCCATGGTAGTACCAGCGAACAATGCTGCCATTACCGTCAGCATCGTCTGTGATAAAACCATATCAATACCGACGCCTGCATTCAGTATGGTTGCACCACCATCAATAAAGGCACCAATAGAGCCATCGCCAAATTTTTGATAAACGGCTTGCCAATCACCAAGAGTTGCAAAGCCCGCCGTTGCCGCAAGTATCGCACCCAGTGCCAGCATCCCCTCACCCATGGCACCGAAGTAACCAACGAATCGTACATCTTCTTCTTTATCAATCTGCTTAGACGTCGTACCCGTTGCCACCAAACCATGAAAGCCTGAAATTGCACCACAAGCAATGGTGACAAACAATAAAGGCACCATAGATGGTGTACCGATTGGCAATGCCGTGTTTATCGCTGGCGCGACAATATTCGGCGTCGCAATAAAGATGGCAGCGTATAACAAAATCAGACCGACAAATAATTGTAAGCCATTGATGTAATCACGCGGTTGTAAAAGCATCCAAACCGGTAATAAAGAAGCGATTGCCGCATAAGCAAACAAGATAATAATCCAAACAGCATTGTCAGGTAAGCCTAAGAATGTCTCAGGTAATACGACAGGGAACATAGGACCAAGATAGATAAGCCCATATAAAGCCGTGACCCCAATGATTGATACCCAAACCAGATTCATCTTATAGCGATAAATACACTGACCGATAATAAAGGCGACTATCAAAGCCCCCCAAACAGGTAGCACAGCGGACGGGGTTTTTATCATCATATTAGCAATAGCGACGCCAAATACCGCATTTACCATGAGTAATAATAAGAAGATAACGATCATCATCAAGCTACGTACCCGTGTACCCATGACGGTACCGGCAATCGAGCCAATCGACTGACCTCGATTGCGCATACTAGCCCAAATGGCGGACATATCGTGGACACCTGCCATAAAAATCGTGCCCAATACTACCCAAATGATAGCAGGCACCCAGCCCCAAATAACGGCAATGGCAGGACCAATAATCGGAGCTGCTCCTGCGACTGAAGTAAAATGATGTCCCCATAGCACGTATTTATTGGTAGGGATATAATCCACCCCATCTTTCATAGTATGCGCTGGCGTGGGGATACTGTTATCCAATGCCAAGATTTTAGTAGCGATAAATTTTGAGTAAAACAGATAACCGCAAAGCATCGCGGCAACAGCAAACACTAGCACGATTGCACTATTCATCTTATCTCTCCTTAGACAAGTAATAGGTAGCCTTATAAGTTCAAGCTTTTTAATTTAGAATATAAAAAATATGTTAAATTAGTCGGCGACTAGTGACTTAGCGCACCTGTCCAAAGGCTGTTTATAGAAGTACTGTAGTATCATCATCCATTAATAAGGCTTTGCATTCTATCGTTAGCACATGTCACTAGTCAGCATATGGTGAGTCTTTGACTGCAACCCATTTAGATACTAACTGATTTAACGACAAATGTAACGCTGGTTAAACATGAAAAACAACAAATAAAGGAAGCACCATGGCGCATTATTTTGGGTTTGTACCTTCAGATAAATTGAAAGCATTAATCATTGACGCTGAGCAAGTGATTGCCTCAAATGAGGAGGTCGAATACTACCCATATCGTGATGCCCTGACGCATCAAACAGCACGTGATTTAATCGACAATTTGTTGATTGGATTGGTAGATATTATTCCAAACCCTGAACGTCAAGCCTCCATGCGCAAAATTGTTGGCACAGTTGAAAAAGCAACAGATACGCTGCTTAACATCTTACTCGGTAAAGAGAATAACGAAGAAGTAATGCCAAGCTTTCATTTCTTGAGAGATCGGGCGACGTTTATTGATAATGAAGGTGTAAAACGAGTGGGTTTCAAATTATCTGATGCAGATGCGCAAACCATCGAAAAAGGCTTTGCTGCTATCACACCTGAGCAAGTAGATATGAAAGCATTTAAAACAGCGCTTGAAACCATGAATGAAGAGACATTGACTCATTTTATCAGCCGCTATGCTGAAACGCTGAAACTTGGCATGATTAAACGCAAAGCTGTCCCAGTTGCCAAAGCCGCCATTGATAAAGGCATGAGTATGGCCTTAAATAAGTTGCTACCCGACCTACCTGATCGCTCTTTAAATCGTTTAGCAAACTATTACCGCCCTTTCATCGTAGAAAAGCCGGAATAAATGCCAGTATTTGATTAATTTTGCCTCAAAAGACAGATGGTATTGGGCAAATTCACTAAAATTTGCTAAAATAAGCGGCACTTTTTACCGAAGGCGCACCCGATGACCCAAATCAGCAACCAAGAAATTGAAAAAACATTACGCAACTCAGAGTGCCTTATTAGTAGCATCGAAGTAGCCGCTGCTTATGAGCGCCTTGCCGCCCAGCTCAACCTACATTATGCTGGTTTAAACCCAATCGTTATGGTTGTTATGAATGGTGGACTTATTCCAGCTGGTCAACTTCTGACTCATTTGACGTTCTACCATCGCATGCATTATATTCATGCATCACGCTATCGTGATAATGCAGGCACCAATGAGCTAGATTGGAAATTCAAACCTGATGTTAGTATCGAAGGTGAGCATGTATTGCTGATTGACGATATTTTTGATGAAGGTATCACGCTAAAAACAGTTGTCGAAGAATTAAGCAAAGAAAAACCTTTATCACTTGAGTGTTGTGTGTTGCTTAATAAAGAGCATGATCGTAAAGTTGAAGGTTTTGATGTTGATTTTGTCGGTATCAATGTTGCAGATCGTTATGTCTATGGCTGTGGTATGGATTTCCATGGTTACTTGCGTCATCTGCCTGGCATCTATGCCATCAAAGAAGACAAAGTTTAAGTTCTATATTTGAGTTCAAAAAAAGCATCCGATTTGGATGCTTTTTTATTGCTTAGATTTTGCACTTACTGTTAATTTTGCTACTCATACAAAGCCCGTATGTTTTCTGTAGGCAGTATGTTTGTACCAGTCACCACGAAGAAATAATCGAGTTGCCAATTCTGTGTTTTCTTAGCGGTATTACTGGTTGGCTTATCCCAGCTAGGATACACCCTGATACCCATCTTACCTTTTGTAAAGTGAGACTGAAGAATATGATGTCTAAGCAAGACATTTTTTGGAAAAACAAACTGCCCCAATGTATGGTTGTCTTTAAATGTCGTGATTACTAACAAGTCTGGTGACGAATCATATTGAAAAGGTTGATTAATACCTTTGGAATCCTTTTCCCAAAAGGTAACGAACTGCCCTACTTTAGTAGGTGTTTGTTTAGCTACTCTGAATCTAACTGTTTTGACAGTCAGTCTGTTCATTAATTCAAATGTACCAGCAGCATATTCTAGATTTTGTTGCTCTTCTTTAGTTGAAGCAATAATGAATTGGTTGGGTTTATAAATAATTTCATTAATATACTCTAGCACCGTATCAAAGGTATGCAACTCTAGTCCTCTTTTTATATTTCTGAGCATTTTTCTATTAACGCTGAGAAAACTGTAATGCCAAACCTGTATGGCGCTCAGTAGGTGTTTGAACAGCCTTTTCAAAAGCAGATTTTGTACTATATATGGTTACCTGTTTCTTAGCACGGGTCACCGCCGTATAAATAAGCTCTTTGCTTAGCAATCTAGCATGACTATTATCAAAAGTAATGGCAACGTGCTCAAACTCAGATCCTTGCGATTTATGAATGGTCATCGCATATGCGGTGGCAATCACCTCTTCATTTAGCAGGTTGACGGGAATCCCCTGTGTTTTATTCTCGAAAAAAACTTCTAATCGACTTCTTTCATCCGATGTTTGTAAGCAAAAACCAATGTCACCATTAAATAATCCTAACTCGTAGTTGTTTTGTAAAACCATCACAGGACGGCCATGGAACCATGTGTTTTGACCCAGTGGTAGCTTTAGTTCAGTTAGGTGCCATTGAGTGAGATAGTTATTAATGTAGTGATCGCCCCATTCACCATTATGACCAGCACTTAGAATTCTAAACTCATTAAATGTCTCCATTAATGATGTAATCGTATTTTTTACTGATTCTGGCATGGATTTTTCGATTGGATCTTTTAGGAGTTCTTTTACTTTACTTATATATTTGATATATTTTAGCGACATTTTTGAAATAATTTCCTTATTGCTTAGGCTATTTCTTGTCTTATTATCTTTAAACTCATTTGTTTGCAGCGTATTTACATATTGAAAACTCAAGGCTTCATCTTGCCTTAACAGCTGCCAGATGGCTTGCGTATCTACCTCTGCCTGATTAATTTGGGAGGCAAGTTTGCCAATACCTGATTCTGCACTAAACCTGCGGCTTTCGGTTAATTCTGCATGAATGGGTTGTAACAGTGGGATATGGCACAAGTCAGCCAATACTGCTCCTGCATCGACTGCTGCTAGTTGGTTCGCATCGCCTAGCAATATAAGCCTTGCACCTGGTTTCACTGCACTTACGAGATAATTAGCCAACTCGACCCCGAGCATCGACGCCTCGTCAACGATGATAATATCTTCGCCAAGTGGATTGTTAGTATCGTAGCGCGGTCTACCCGTCCGACCAATACCTAACAAACGATGGATTGTCTTAGCTTCTTGTAACTGTAGATCAATATCTGCTGCATCGAGAGCAGCTTGTAAAGATTCCTGCATGCGCTGGGCGGCCTTACCAGTTGGTGCTGCCAATGCCAGACTGGCACTATCTGTACTGAATCTAATATTTCCAGCCCTGTATCCCCCACTCTCTGTCGCTTGTTGCAGCGCAATGACTAACTGAGCCACGGTATAGGTTTTACCTGTACCTGGACCACCAGTAATAATACTAAATGCATTATTATTAGTCACATTAATAGCTGCTATCTGCTGATCGTTTAAATTTTTGGGTATTGATATATTTAGAGGGATTATCTGTTGATTTAAAATAGTATTAATGTGCTGTGCTAAGTTAAATTCT
Organism: Psychrobacter sp. AOP30-A2-5; assembly: GCF_052378115.1. Lineage (NCBI taxonomy): Bacteria > Pseudomonadati > Pseudomonadota > Gammaproteobacteria > Moraxellales > Moraxellaceae > Psychrobacter > Psychrobacter sp. AOP30-A2-5. Next base: position 30,733 of record NZ_JBQSXK010000021.1, read on the forward strand.
GCTTGCCATGCACGATGTAGCCAAAAAATTATTAATACTGCTGAACCTTCTGTTTTTCGACTGTCAACTTGTTTGTAAATAATAGGTTGATTTTTTTTGCTTAGGCTATTTAATTTATCGTTATTATTAATGCTACTATTAACCTCAGCTAACAAATTGTGTTCGTTAACTAGGCGCATAAAAAAACTTAAGTCCGTATTTTTCAATAAGTGATATAGTGTAGCAATCATGTCAAAACGCTTGGTTAGTACCTCTTTTTCGTGGTTGCTAAGCGCCAATTGCATCCACAGCTGATCTCTCTTATCAAATAGCGTGTCTAGCAATACGAATAGCGACCTTTCAGTTATAGAGTCATCTTCTGATTGCGTATTTAGTTTGCTATCTATCAGCGCAAAGATTGGCATTGCTAGCATCTCTAATAACTGTTGCTGCCAAGCATATAGCGTAACTGCCTCATCATTGATTTGACCTTGCAATGCTTCCTCATGCTCAGAGGACTCAATGGTCAATACAGTATGCCCCTCTTCCAAGTGAGTCGCTAACATAACGAATAGAGCGGTGAATAAATTACTTTCTTCTGTTTTATCGACTTGCTTACTATCAGTATTAGCTTTTGCATCCGTTGCCTTATACGCTAAATACGTTTGCTCGCGGCGTAGCAATATATAATCACTGATGTTACTAGCCCAGCTTTGTTGTAGCCCAATTACTGCCTTGCTCTCTTTTTTATTATTACTCATAGTATGCTTGTCTCTATGTTGAAATAGTTAATCGATATCATGTTTTTTAGCATTTAATCATTACTTATAACCTACTAGTTGGGCATGCCAAACAACGCATCTAGAGCCTTAATGAACTCAATTGGAATATCCCACGTCACTAATCCATAGCGGTCGTTGTGCATTGAGTGGCTATTATCAGCCTCTTTAACATCTTGTGATAGATCATCAGCTGCTTGAGAGTTGGGATCATACACACCTCGTAAAAAAACATACTCCACAGCGCCTAAATACTTATCTTCATTGCCTGCATAATCATGTATTCTCATTGAAAGGAATCGATGTAACGCTACTTGATAAATCGCTGCTTGTAGCCAGTACCCTGCCTTGGACATTGCTTGCTTAAGTGTATCTTCATTATAATCGCTTAGGCTATTTCCTAGAAAGTTGCTTTTATAATCGACAACGTAATACTTGCCAGCATGTTCGTACACTAAGTCAATTTCGCCGCGTAAATAACGATACAAATGCGCTTTGTTTTGCGGAATAAGAGTGACGTGTTTGTCCATCTCATTAGGGAGATATTGTTGGAAGAGTTTAGTGATATCCTGTACTTTAAATTTCTCTGACAACCCCATATTGAACTCTAACTCAGAAAACCGCTGACCTGCATTAAGAGAGTTTAATGGTTGATTGGAGGCCAATAGCGGCGCATGTAGCACCTCTTCAATCCAATTGATTAGTGCCTCATGCTTGGTAGCATCTATTGAAGCAAGATCAAGTGAACTAGTATTGAATGAACCGTCATCGCCTTGCTCTTGCTTCTTCGCTTGTGATCGACGGCCTTGCTGCTCAGCGCTACTATAAACTAGAGGCAGTTGATAGCTGCTGATCGCTCTATCAATAACCTGAGACCACTGCGCTTTATTGTTGAAATCAATTTTTTCAAATATCTCATGCAAGAACGTACCCGCATTAGCACCTTTCACAAAGGTAAAGCGGACATCATCCTCTGATTTGAGGCTTAGTTCACTGTCTTGTTCGAGAGACTCTTTGCTATTAAGTGAATGGAGATCTGAAACTGAAGACTCTGTCATATCGATGTCTATCGCATCATCAATACGCTCATCCATTATCGCCATTGTTTGTGTAGATTCATCGAGCTGACGTGCCAAAGCGGTAAAGCTGGTCTTAGCCCAACCATAAAAATAATTGGTTTTCATAACCTCTGCAAAAGGCGCATACTCAATAGTCTCTGTGGCAGGCTTATGAGCACTTGACTTGGTAAGAGCGAGCTGAACATTGTCATTTACGCCTGCTGATTTAGTATCGTTGCTTGCGTAATTCTTGTCGTAGAACTCATTGACCTTATGCCCTCTGAGCATGCCTATCGTACCTTTGAGTCTATCAGGCAACTCAAATTTCGCTTCTGGTGATTCAAACCAATAAAACACCGGCTTTAACTCAAATCCTGTTTTATTGTTAGGATCTCGCAGCACGACATAAAGCTGCTCACTGGCACGAGTAAATGCCACATAACCAAGCCGTCGCAGCTCATCGAAATCTTCCCGCGTTTCGATATTGGTGTAATAGTCCTCTGTAGTCGCTGAGCCTTTTAAGGATGAGAAGCGGCGCTGGTTTCCCGTTGATTCACTATCTATCGAATGATAAACTTCTGTCGACTTATGCACTAGCGCTGAAGGCGCTTGTTGGGCATTGTACAAGTACAACCCGTAGTCTTCCTTATTCCCAGACTTCCTACTGGCATCACCCATTCCCAATACATAGACAATGGGGAACTCAAGTCCTTTGGACTTATGAATGGTCATCAACTGTACGCCAGATTCTGTAGGCAGTGGATATTGCTTAGCCCAATCACTGTTAGGGGCAGCATCTATATTTTGTCTAAACCAAGCCAATAGTTCATGCTCACCCATACCTAGGCCATACTGCGCCAAGATATCCATCACATGACGCAAATCCATGATATGACGATCGCCTTCTGGACGAGCCGCTAGCGCTTGCCAAACGCCTTGTGGCTGTATGGGATTTTTATCTAACAAGTAATGCAATGCCGACAAGATGCCAAAGTGCTGCCAACGTTGTGCGCCTTCTTTTAGATAAGTAATAAAGTCTTGATAGCTCTTTTTATTATCAGTAGCCTCATTAACTGAGGTATCCTTAGAATTAGAGTTGTGTGAATGGGAGCTCGTTGTACTACTGCCCTCAGTAATGCCTGACTCATGATCCGTCATCATGGCTTTGATGTTTTTAATACTCAGTCCATATAGATGACTGGTCAACACCCGATTAATCATGTCATGACGATACGGATATAGCATGGCACTCAGCAGCGCCGCCACATCTTCTGCCATGATGGTTTCAAAGATACTGACATCACTGGTAGTTAAGGTCGGTACATTAAGCTTAACCAACTCATCCTCAACCCGCTTTAAGTCTTTTTTGGTACGTGCCAGCACGCCGATATCACTGGGCTGGATAGGCTTGCCTTTTAAGGTCTGATCACTACTAAGCAAAGTCGCAATATGACGCGCCGTGATTTCATGCTCATCGTACTCAAGCTCTTTGTCTTTATCATAAGGTAAGTGTAAGACGCTCACTGGCTGGGCAGAGAGCACCTCAGTCACTAAGGTAGTGCTGTGAGCGTCTGGTTCATTAAACCAAGACAGCTGATTTTCTGGTTTTGCCGCTTTGATATGCTGGTAATAAATACCTGCGCCTAATTGAGCTAACTTATTCTCACCAGTGGTTGCATCAGCCATGCCGAACCAACAGTTTAGGGCATTAATCACACCAGCATTTGAGCGTCGGTTAATATCGAGCGTCCAAAGCGTGCTTTTATCAAATTGAGCTTTCATGTAGTTATAGTTAGCCACATCGCCACCACGAAACCCATAAATAGCCTGCTTAGGGTCACCAACCAATAGCAGGAACTCATGGCTGGCTTTTTTAGTAGCTGACTGTTTATCATTATCAGCAACCTTGCCCTTTTTCTTTGGCAAATAAATGCTTTCAATCATAATGGCTTGTGCGCCATTGATATCTTGCGACTCATCAATCAACGCCACAGGATAGTGGTGACGGATATAACGTGCCAGCTTCTCTCCTTGACGACCAGTTAATGCTTGGTTTAAACGCACCATTTGCAGGCTAAAGGTAGTCTCACCACGCTCTTCCAAAATAATTGGTAGCCTGTCACGTACCGCCAGCACGATATGACGATTAAGATTGGCTAAAACAGTCACTATGTATTCATCGAGCTTTTTGCTTTCTTCAATATAGCGTTTAAAGTCACGAACGACCTGCGACTCATTAAATATCAGATTAACTCTTTCGCCATCTTTTGGTTTATAGAATTGTTTGCCTACGTCATCAGTTTTCTGAAAAGCTTGTATTAACTTTCCTGTATAAGTTTTTGCGTCTGATATAAATTTGTAAGCGGCTGGACCAAAATCTTTTAATGCTTGAATGATTTTCGGCCAAGAGTCTCTATTATTTTGTAGCTGTCCTTTGGGAACGTCATAGTACTCGCCGTCAGGTTTAAAAAAGATATCAAGCTCATCGCTGCGCCCAATGATAGTATTTATAAGCCGCTCATAGCCCTCAAACGAAAAGTCATTTACTACAATCTCATCAATCGGCGCAGAGATAAAATTAAGCGATCGAGTCACATATTTTTTATGATCACTCACGGCAGTCAGCTTACCTTGCTGATCCATTAGCGCGTAAAGTTTAGGCTGCTCATAATACAAACGGCTCTGAAATTGACGTAGCTCATCATGAACAATGCTGTCAGTCACCTGTTCAATACTGCTGTCTTCAATAATCCCCATGCCCTGCTGGTGACCCGTCTCGCTGCTGTACTCCGTCAACCATTTTTGCGCCAAGCTATCGAGCGTACCCACAAACAGTTTATCCAACGTGGTTAAAACCAGTGCGGTACGCCTGATAGCTTCCGTCATTGGATAGCTGTACACGTGATCCAGCAAATAACCGACGAGATGCAGGTTAATGGGATCTTGCATGATGCCATCTAAGCGCACATATTTAGCCTGTGCTACCAACCAGTCTTCACGGTCTTTTTTTGCTTGTACACGCTTTGTGGCAGCAGCTTGCTTATCAGTAGCAAGGTCTTGGTTTAACTCATCAGCGCCTATCTCAGTATTTAAATCCGTACTTGATTGTTTGCCCTCTTGTTTATCCTTATCGCTTTCAGGCATCACCTGCAATATATTGGGATACAAAGCCTCCTTATTACTGATGTCAGCACTTAAACTGTTGACCCACTGCAATAATTGATAAAAATCCACCAAACGATCATGAATACGCTGACGCATCTCAGCGGCAGCGGCTCGCGTAAAGGTAGTAGCAATAATTTGCTCTGGCGCACGTCGTGCTTCAATTAGCAGGCGCAATACAATGCCTGTTAGCGTCCAAGTTTTACCAGTACCAGCAGACGCTTCAATCAGGTGCTTGCCCGTTAGGTCAACATCAACTGCTGGTATCACATCAGCCTGACGCTCACTCATAGGATCTGAGTGAGGCGCATCTGAGTGCTCATCGAATAAATGTGGCTGTGCAGAAAGTTCAATGATATGGGTTGGATCAGTCAAGTCTGTCATATGGGCGCATACTTTTAATTATTATTTATTAGATCATGAAAGCAGAAATCGATTATTCTAAATGGCTAGCTAGCCATCTAAGTCAATTAACGCAGTAAACATCGGCTCATATAATGGTTGAGCCAAGGTAGTCAATGCCGCTGATAGTGCTTTGAATGCATCTTGGTCACGTAGTACATATTGCCAAATGGCATGCTGAGAGCAAGTATCATATACTGTGTCTGTATGATAGCCAGATCGTAACCAATCTGAAAAGTCTGCTCGTTTTGGCCAATAACTACTGCCTTCACTATCTTCAGATTTTGAACACTGATCTAGGTAATTGAGTGCATATTCTGGTAATAACGTGATAGGTACTAGACCTGTTAACTTACCAAAAACAGCCCATTTTATCAGCTCAATCACAGCATCTTCATAGACAATTGGGCTTAGTTTAAATGCGATTACTTTCTCGTACTTTTTGACTTGCGAGCTAGGCTTATTAAAGCGCCAAATACTCACCCCATCATTTAATGCCGCTTGCTCGGCAGTGGTACGTCTGGCCACTTGCCAATACAAATGTGATAACCAAAACTTGAGTAAATGCCTAGGACTGGCAGAATTGGGCAATATATTTAACCACTGCTTGGGTGATTGCTGAGCATAAGGCATACCCGCCTGAATAACTGATATGGGCGCCAATATAGGTACTGAACCTTTGATCTTAATGACTTTTGGCAACAGCTTAAGCAGTGCTTCTATATCCTCTATATTCGTCTGATTGCTTGACTCGTTGTCAGTGCTACTAAGTATATTTTTTAGCTCTACCTGAACAGGATGCTCGGCGGTTGGCGTTAGTAGCTGCAAACCTGTCGTACCCTCTATCCCATCTTCATTGGGTACAATATTTTCGCCAAAATCATTAGCTATTAATTGCTCTTTAAATTCCACGCATTGTTGTTGTAGTTTCTTTTGTTGATTGGGTAATGTAGTTTGGCGAGCGACACCAGCGGGCATAATTTTTTGATACATCAGGATTGGAGTGGAACTTTCAGCGATTGTATCACCACCATTGGCCTTATTCTCATCAGCGACCAATTGCTTAATCAAATGGTCTTTTATTTGATAAGTAGTCAAACTGTTTAGAAATAATGGCTCTTGCTGCGACAGCGCTTCTTCACCTTGTACCACATGCACCTTTTGGGACCGTAAGAACGCTTTGGCAGGATGGCGCACTTGGTAAGCCAGCACCCCTTCAATGTCTATCTCTCCAATATCAAACACAGTATCAGATAAATTCTGGATGAGCGCCTCTGTCATGCTACTGACATTGCTAGTATTAACAACCGTATCTAGCGCTAGCATATCAGCCAATGCAGACAAGGTTTTATTGTCCACTTGACCTAATTGTCCCAAGCCTTGACCTAGAACCTGAGCAATTGACTCATACTGTGCTCTTGTGGGTAAGCCAACCAGTTGCATAGGCTCACTAGCCACTCGCCCTTTCAATGTATCAAACACAGCTTGCCAAAGCGGCGCAGGTGGAAACTGTTTTTTCTGAGCCAGCTTAGTTTTACGCATCGCTGTATTCAATAAAGCATCCAGCTCATCAATCGTATTGACAGGGCTATTGTTTTGATCCTTGTCTTCGATATCAGTAGACGCTTGCTCAAAAACATTATCGCCTTCAATTTCTGTCTCGAACAGACTCTCATGAAAAGGCAATGCAGGATGCTCAGTTACTAGCCACTGCTTAATCAATTTAGGTAAATAGCGTTTGAGACTCTCGGTGGTTGGGTCAATATTCTCAGGCAATGTATCCAGCGAATTCACTTGCCATTGCACCTCGCCTTGTAAGAACTGTAATAGCTCACTCACTGGGTTGGCTGGCAGATGCTCATGAGTGTCCGTCAGGCTTTGACCGTTGTAGAACATCCAACAAGCACTACGTGCGCACAGCAGTGCATCTAAAAATGCCCCATTATCATCATCTTCACTGACTCTGTCACCGCGACGTGAATTAGTCGCTTTCATCAAATCATATCTATTATCACGATCACGCCCAGGGAACTCTGAGAGATCCATATTGAGCATCACCACCAGCTCAAAAGGCACGTTCCTGAGCGCCCCAAATCGCCCAAAAGTAATCACACCAGTAGGCTCCGCACTGACTTGCTGACTTTCAAGCTCGTTTTCGATACTGTCTAACATAAAGCTTAATTTAAGGGGTAATTGCTCTACACCTGACAGCTTTTGTTCAACCTCTCTATTGGCGCTATCACCACTAGAGTACTGTCTATAGTGGCGGTTAGCTCGCAAACCTGATTTAAAGCCGTTCATTGCGTTATATATGGCGCGCATCGTACGCGTTTGATCAACATCACCAAAGTAGCGATGGATGACTTGGGTCTCAATCTGATCCAACCAATCCTCCGCTTTCATTTTTTGTGTATGGTCATTGCGTCGTGCGACCAAGCCAGTATAAATGCGGCAAAGCGCTTCAACGATCAACGCATCATTTAAGCTCACTTGCGGCAGTGGCAAGCTCATTTCTGGTAAGGCAGTGCTTGGCCATTCATCTTCATCTAAAGGATATAAACAATCGCTCAACTCGGCCTCTGGCATCACCAGACCTAAGGTCAATCTGTCTAATGCTTGTGCAAAGCTAAATCGGTAATCGTAGTCATTAATATCTAAGGTTTGCTTAAGATGCAGCTCATCAAACCCGCGGATAAAGCCCGCCTCTACCAACAAGTCACAACCACGGCTCATTTGTTCGTGAGTCAGCCCAAAACTTTCAAATAAAGGAGGCAGCATCAACCAGTCTAGGACCTCGGCTGCTTCAAAACGAGCACTATGACTGCCTAACAGCTTGTAAAAACCAATAATCGCTTCCCATAACTGCCGAATATCGGCATCGACAACACCAGTGACTTTAGCAGGTAAGGTCAAACCATCTTGACCTCTACCATTGACAAAGATAGAGTTAATCAGCGCATGATGACGCTCAACATCGGGTAGTAACACCACGATGTCAGATATATGGCGTTTTTTCTCACCAGATTTGATAGGTTCATTTAGCCAGCGCCCAATCATGATACGCAGCACTTCAAGTTGACGCTGCAAACTATGACACGAATGAATGCTTAGGCTATTATCTTGGGAAGAAATTGCCCAAAAACGGTCTATCTCAAAACGCTTATTCTCTAACGCTTCATCTTCATACCAAGCTGTCTCTTGTTTATCCTCATCAAAACTTGACTCTATTTGCTGGCTTACCGCTTGCGAGACTGTAGCAGCCGTTGCTTGCTGAGTCGATTGCTCATCAAGCATTAACACATCGTTCTGTAAACGCTTTAACAAACTTGGACTATTCTGAGCGCTACTAGCATCATAGATATACTCAGCAGCAACCCCATTATTAGAACCAATGCTCAGCGTATCATCAAAATTATCTTGCCATTCAACCAGTGCATCGTCGTACTGCTCATTACCCGACAAGTTGGCAAGCATGGCAAAAGCATCGCGCGACTGCTTGCCTAAACGTGATAGCAAACTGTGACCATAATCACGCAAAAACACGCTTTCAGGGTTAATAATCTGTTGGCGCTGTAACCATGATTTATCGACGATATCGGCCCAAAACAGCTTTGACGGATTATAATGTAATAGCGTGATATTCATGTACTTCGATAAGCGCTGTAAAAAATCAAGCTCGGTCTGTGGCAACTGTTGAATGGTAAAAATGCGCAGTACTTTGGGCAACTGAGCACGCTCATTCGCCTTATTATCTTTCAAAGCCGACCAGAAGACATCTTCAAGTGCCACACGGTGTAGATGAACGTCAGCAAACAAATGCGACCACAAAAATCGTTGCGCCGCCTCTAACTCAACATAATGCTCCACCAGCCATTCAGGCGTGCCGCGCGCATATTTATCAAAACGCAGTGACAGTGCATCTTTATCTGCTATCAACTCATCTACATTTAGCGGTTTGTTATACGACCATAACGCCAACCAATCCTCACGGTGAGTCAAATAGCGGTTAAACACTCTTGCCAAATCGCTTGCCAGCTGCCAAATACGGGCATCTTGTTGCGCCTTATCCTGTTGTAAGCTGTCTTGTTGAGCACTTGCCTGTGGGTCATCAATCAAAGATGCCAATAGCGGATTGACTGGGTGTTTCTCATCTGCAACAATCGACTCTTGATAGTAAGTCAAATACCCAAACAATCGCCACTGCATGACCGTTGGTGACAACACCGCCACTTCTGGCACATTTAGGGTTGCCGCTTCAGGGTCATTCTCTAACAAATACGCGTTATGGCGGGTTAACACATCCTGCATGAGCGTCCACTGATACTGACCCCAAAACTTAGTACGTACCAAGGTACTAATCCCAGCACGACTGGCAATGGTTTTGTCCAACCAATCGCCCAATACCATTGACGGCACAATAACAATAAAAGGCTCAAAAACAGGCTGATCCTTAGACTGATATTGCACAAGCAGTTGATCAACAAGGTTTTCGGTGCGGTGCGATTGAATAATGGTAAACATAGAGGATAGTCTGATTGAAGTTATAATATGAGTGATAGTGTGATGTAGACGGTCGTGAATGCCTGAAATGGAATAACATTTGCGTTAACTCTCTAATGCATATTGATGGCTGCTAAGGAATACCACGAAGGATACTCACCAATCTATGTTTCGCGGTCGTTACTACAATGTATTTCTGCTAGCATGGCTGTCATAAACACGATGCAAATGACAACAACGATTAACTATCATTGCATCATCAGTGATTATTTATAACAATCATAAAATAGGCTGCTGATTAGTGTGCCATCGATAGCTATCGTTTACTAGTATATGTGCCACTATTATAATATCTTACGACAGATAGTGTCGCATTGATAAGTCTCATATTTACGAATAGAGAAGTCAGTGCTGTTGTCAGATTAATTGCTGTAATTTTTATGTCCATAACCCTTTTTTAACGGAATAACTTAATACTATGCCCTTGCGTCCCATTGATGCCATTTTCGTTCATCCTAAACGACGTCTATATGTTGTATACTATCGCGGTGAATTGTGGCAATTGCCACGTATGAAAATTGACGACAGATCGTGGCAAAACAGACAGCCCTATACTGATGACAGTCGCTCGCTTTATTTGAGCATCCATCAAGCCATTAACGACCCCATACTTGCACAAAAACTGCGAACATTGAATCTGCCTGTCGCAGTGCGTGGGAGCACACTGCCACGCTTTGAAGCATGGTGGGAAGCCCATGGTTTTGAATGGCTTAAAGACAAGCTTACGATGGGCGAATCGCCATTGGCTGCACACCAAATAAAAGCCATTGACAATGATGTTACCTCCCCCTCAAACGATCAACCTGTGCTATCCAATCAAAATAGTACAATTGGTCATAAGAATAATAGCGAGAAAAAACTTTTACCTGATTCAGAAACCGATGTTTTTGCAGATATGCTTGCGGACTTAGCAGATGAAGTGTTACACCAACAGCTTTAAAAATCATACGTCACACACCGCATTTTATGTAAACTTGACACAAACCCATTAAGAGAAGAGCAGTAACATATGAGAGACTACAAGCTGCTACTGGCTGGGCTAATTTTACTGCTGCTGATAATCTTTATTGCAATCTTTACGTGGTTATGGAGCAGTAACCGTAAAAATATAGATCCCCTACCGATCATGGCAAATGCAAATGAGTCGTCAGCCACCACTCAAGACGAGGTAAATACCCTCACCGACAGTACGCTGTATATAAAGGCTGAAGAGGATTTACAAGCACCCTTGGACGATATCATCGTTAGCTTCGAATCTCGTTATCCTCATGTGCAGGTTGTGCCAAGTTATGTACCCGCCAGCGACCTCTTAACATTATCAAACGCCAATCCTAGCCATGATAAACGCTCAGAATTAGGCGCTGATATAGACATGATCATCGCTAACGACAGTCTATCTGCAGACCGTCTCACACCGTTACAAGCAGAGCTAAAAGCGGCTCAAGATAAAATAAACCAAGACAAAGCAAATATCAGCAATACTGATGATAAAAAAGTAGATGCTGCTGAGACTGACAATGCAGAGGCACGTACCCTAAATTCTTTCAGCTATGCACTGAGAGACAAGCAAGCGCTTGAAGGGGTTATCTTGACAGAAAATACTGCTGCTATTAACTTCCGTAATTTTTTACTTTCGAGTACCGGACAAGATATATTAGCAAAGTACGATTATTATAATATTGAAGGTTATAAAAACAGTGTAAATGATTTATTTAATCCAACATCACGTACACAAGAAGCATCAAATGCCAACACTGTGAATGTCGCTGACGCCTTGAGTAATGGCAATTAATCATAAAATCTTTATATTTTGTTGATTGCTTTTATGAGCAATTTTTCCTACAATGTTATTCCAAAATGCGCCTATAGCTCAACAGGATAGAGCAGTTGCCTCCTAAGCGATCGATCCGAGTTCGAGTCTTGGTGGGCGCACCAATCATTGTATTTAGACATAACCTCGCATTACCTCAATCCCTTTAAACCCCTTATACGCATACATAGCTGTCTTTATTGATTACTTGTTATTACCTGCTAGCACCTCTACAATGTTGTTAAATAAGTTGTTAAATAGCATACAACATCATTTTTTGTTGTTAATTATGCAGTGAGGTTGTTGTTAAACCTCCGAGAGCCTAGAGGTATAAGCCATGACAAGAAAAACAGACTACCGTCTAACTGACGCTGGCGTGAAAGCCATCGCCAAACAATCCACACCGACCAAAGTCACGCGCCATGGTGATGGCAACAATCTATATCTTATACAACACCCAAATGGCTCACTGTTTTGGCAGGTGACTTATCGCTATCAATCCCCTAAAGACCTTAAGCCAAAGCAAAAAACTTATCAGATCGGTATTTATAAATCTGCCAAGCAAATCATTGGCTCTACATTTAAACCAGAGGTGTCACTAAAAGAGGCTCGGCTGGCACGCGATAAAGCTCAGGCGCTCCTCAGTGATGGCATTGACCCAACTGAGCACAAAAATCATGAAAAAAATAATTTTGAGCAAAAAGACTTATTTAAAGTGATTGCCAAGAGCTATATTGACGAAAAATCTACCACTACCTCTAAGAATATTCAAAAACTTCACAACTATCTAAATAGGCATATTGCACCTCATATCGGTGACTATCCTATTGCCTCTATTACTGCACAAGACGTTATCAAAACAGGTCTAGAAATTCAAAACTACTTCGAAAAACAAGGCAAATGGACAGCCGATACTACAAGTAAGTGTGTTGAGCTAATTGGCTCAGTTTTTGAATATGCTATTAATACGTTAGGCTACGATATCATTAATGTCGCTCATGGTCGTAATAAAGCTTTAAGACCTCATCAGGCTAAGCGTATGAAAGCGGTCGAGCAGCATCAACTTTCTGAATTATTACATAATATTGATAAATATGTTGCAGATCATCCGAATGCCCATGAACAAACCGTGGCTGGCATGCAGCTGATGACCTTCTGTTTTGTTAGAACGAAAGAGCTAAGGTTTTTTGAGTGGTCGGAGATTGATTATCATAAAAATGTGTGGCGTATACCGGCTCATAAGATGAAAATGCGTCAAGACCACATCATTCCGCTGTCATCACAAGCGATGGCCATTATCGAGCGTATGCGACCTTTGACAGAAAAAACGGGTTACGTATTTTATAACTTCAGAAAGAATAAACCTTATAGTGAGGCTTGGTTTAATCAAGCTCTGAAACGCATGGGTTACACAGGTGATCCCTACCCTGAAATGACTGGGCATGGATTTAGACAGCTTGCCAGCACAGGATTGTATGAAATGCAATTCAGTGAGGATGTAATAGAAATACAGTTAGCCCATCTTAAGCAGTCTAGTGTCAAAAAGCGCTATGACTTGTCTGCACATTTAGCAGAACGACAGATGATGATGAATCAATGGGCAAATCATTTAGATGATCTTCGAGCTGGCAAGGCTGTTAATTTTGACTTAATGACGCCAGATGAAATTACTAACAAAATGCGTAGTCGTGATGAGCAAGCAGTCGATATAGCTTTGCATGATAAAGATGTTTTAATAAAAAGCTTACAAGCACAAGGTGTGTCGCCTGATCTATTAATACAGATCGTTAAACAAATTAAATCAAACTAATTACAGCTTTCCTACATGTCAAAATAATATTAAATTAAAGTCATACGTCCCTGATAAACTTACCGGCTACTAGAATTCTACATGCTTTGTCACGCAGTCACATATAGAAATTTTATTTAAGACAGAACGAATTTACTTTTAAAGTATAGTAAATTCAATATAAAAATGATACAGCATGACTGGCAGGAATTTTTCGTAGCCTCTGTCGGCGTAGGCACAGCAAGCAAGGAAGCAAGGAAGCAAGGAAGGAAGCAAGGAAGCAAGGAAGCAAGGAAGCAAGGAAGCAAGGAAGCAAGGAAAATTTGTGCCAGTCTCGCGTTATAATGTCCAATATCAGTTTTATTTAGTATTGACTATATTAAAAAATTAGTAAGAAAAAGCATATAACTTTCATAAATATCTTCTATAGATCTTAACTATTGTATAGGCATAATCTATGAACTCCAATAATCAATCAACCACCATCTCTTCAAACAAAAAATCTTTTGAAAACTTTTTAACAAAGCAGAATTTTAAAAACGCAAATAATGCTATAGAACAGACTATATCTAAGCCAAGAACTATAGATATAGCTAGACGAATTCTAGAGCATGAAACATGCCATATCCATAAGCAAAGAAATAACATTTTCTTTTTAGATAGCGTAGAAGTGTTTGCTAAAAACTATGTAGATACGAAATTTGAATTTGATGATGAGCATTTTTTTAAAAATATAAAAAAATATTCAGAAGGTTATGACCCTGAGATACATAATGTTGATATAGATCAGTATGCTTTGAACCGATATATAGAAAGCAACTTTATTAGAATTGATGAATCTTTAGATGATATTGAGAATAAACGTGAAATTTTTCATAAAATATTAAAT
>NZ_JBQSXK010000022.1:0-43907 GCF_052378115.1 Psychrobacter sp. AOP30-A2-5
CTAAAGCAAGTATTCTTGCCATATTTAGGTCTTAGTATCTTGTCCATTCTGCTTTTTGGGGCTTTACGCTGGTTGCTTGATATTTATCTAGATGTTCTACCTTTAAAGGAAGGCTACTGGGATTTTGGTATTCCGCTCCTTTTATCTGTTTCAGTCGTTAGTATTTGTATGTGGCCGAGGTACGAGCTTTTGACCTTAAAGTGGGTTAAGCGTAGTAGTTCAGGCTACTTTTTTATAACGATGGTTTTAGCATTAGTGATACCGCTCGTTCTCAGCCAAAACTATTTGTCCAAAGCAGCTTACGAGGTCATTGAAGTAGATAGCCTGAGTGATATTCGTTACTATCCAAAACAAAAGTACTTCAGAGTGGATAATTTTGAGCCACTCAAATTAGAGAGCGTTTCTTATATAGAAACACAAGTAGTCAGTGGACGATATTTTGACTCAAAACTGCATATTGATTATTACATTGCCACGCCATTTACCGCCGCTGATAATATTTGGCTAGGTACTAGCTACCACACGAAATACGATAATCGTGCAGACCAAAGTATTAAAGACCATCAATACTCAGCGTTTATTAACGACTCGCGCCATCAGTACGAAGCCAAAGACCTCTCTACTATCAGCTACTTTGAGAAACTTAAATCATCAAATCAGAGAAGTGGTTACTTACACACGGTTTCTACGGCTAATAGGCAATCTAATTTGCCACCCTTAATATTGAAGCCAGAAACGGGATTACTTGCTGATAGCTTAGATCGTGATTTTGTTTGGGGGTTTGGTTCATTTTTTATTGGTATGGTGCTGTGCTTGTTGCTCGTTCTCGCAGCAGAGTTTGATAATCAAGAAAAGAAAGGTACACAAAAACATATACAAAAACAAAAGCCTGTAAAAAAACGTGCACCAGTAAGTGATGTATCAAAAAGCCTAGTAGTTTGGTTTAGAAGTAATAAAGAGCGACCTGTGACCTTGGTGTTAATACTGACCTGTATAGGTACATTTATACTGACCGTATTCATGGGTATGGATATCATTGACCCTTTATCTAGACAGGTAAATAGTGTAGGTGGGTTGACGATGAACGCGCTGCAAGCTGGTAAGTATTGGCGGGTAGTGACATCGCTTTTCGTACATGTAGGAATTATGCATTTAGTAATGAGTCTGGGGATGCTTTTTGCGACAGGTTATATTTTGGAAAAAGTATTGGGTTCTTTACGTTTTTCGATGGCCTTTTTTATATGTGGTATTTTCGCTAATGTTTTAGGGGTACTATATTTTGATATGGACATGGCAGGTGTCTGGGGTGCTACATTTGGCTTGTTTGGTATCGCGATACCGTTGGTGGCCTTTAAGATTTTTAATAAAAAATATCGAGAGCTATTCGGCGGTACTATCGCTGCGATATTAATCATTACTTTAACCAGCATGTTCTTTGCATTTATAAACACGCTCAGTTATATGGTGTATTATCTTTTAACCTTGTGTTTTGGTATTGTTTTCGGTGTGGTCATAGTCATGACTCAAAAACAGTCGTTATTAAGGAATGCTAGACGCCATAATATATAGTTATTGGCTACTCTTCATTAAGAAACTATATCAAGCAGTATGAATCAAACGTGATGAATTGTTATTAATCATTATTAGAGACTATCTCCATTGACGCCCTCAGCAAACTATGACTAAATAAGAGTAAGGCTAATAAAGACAATATCAATGATAAAATTAACATAGCCTTTAACAATAAAGTCAGCCGTACAAGGAGTGTGCCATGTCTACTATGATTACCGATCGTACCTATCGAATCGCTCGCGAAAATACCCAAGCGATGATAATCGATGTTCAAGAACGCTTAACACCGCATATTTATGACCATGAAAACATCGTCAAAAAAACAGTGATACTTATTAAAGGTCTACAAGCACTGAATATCCCTATTATGCTCAATGAACAGTATAAAAAAGGGCTCGGCGATACGCTACCTGAAATACGCGAGGTGTTAGAAGGCGATAACGCCAAAAGCTTTGAAAAGGTCACTTTTAGCGCTTGTGATAATGATGATTCGTGGCATTATTTAGCGCAGCAAAATCGAAGTATTGTTTTGCTATTTGGCGTAGAGACACATGTCTGTGTACTACAAACAGCGCTTGATTTGCTAGATAATGGTATGCAGCCCGTCATCATTGGTGATGCGGTGGGATCTCGTTTTCCATATGATAAAAAGCAAGCAATTCGCCGTATTCGCCGTGCTGGTGGCGTGATTACCACGGTTGAAACCATTCTGTTTGAGCTTTGCCGTAGTAGTCAAGACCCTGCTTTTAAAACCATTAGTAACTTGATTAAATAGTTCTTTTGTTCAAAATAGAGCCGATAGCGCTTACTCACATAAGCGCTATTTTTTATAGTGGTGTTAATTAGCTATAGGTTGGCATGCTCTTTTATAGCGCTCATAAAATGTATAATAATTGCTTATGCGTAAAGGTAAAATGAAGCGCTATATCTTCGTAGAAAAATTAAGAGAAAATTTATGCGATCAACCAAACCCCTTTTATTAACCAACCCAACGCTTGCCTCAAACATTGATATAGATCATGTCACTCATTTCTTATTAGAGCTTGATGCGCTTAAACGTATCAATCGTCGTAGTTATGTGACGCATACCACACGCAAAGAAAACTCTGCCGAACACTCATGGCATTTAGCGATGGCGTGCTGGTCTATCGCTGAACAGTTTGAGCTAGATGTCAATCATGAAAAACTACTCAAGATGGCGTTGGTACATGACTTGGGTGAGATTGACGCTGGCGATACGTTTTTATTCGCAAACAGTCGTAGCGAGGCGCACATTGAAGAACGCGCTGGTATTGCTCGATTGCAAGCTGAGCGTGGCAATGGCATCATGGATTTAAATGAGATTTGGGAAGAGCAGGAGACGGGTAGTAGTAAAGAAACCCAGCTGCTCAGAGTGGTTGACCGCTTATTGCCTTTTTTACTTAATTTAAATACCAATGGAAAAACGTGGATTGATGCTAACGTCACGCGTTCGCAAGTGACTGCGGCACTTGCTTTTATCAAAGACAGCTTTCCTCCCATTCATGATTGGCTATCAAAAAATATCGACTATGCGACCCAGCAAGGATGGTTGGTTGATGCTTAAGTAAAGCCATCATTTTGCCGTTTACATGTTTGCAAATATTCATCTTTTTCAACTATTAAAGCATTTAGAATTAGCTAAATGAGCGATTAAGTACATTATATAGAGAGATTGTTAAATGAGAGTCACTGGCACTTATAAGGTTTTTGCTAAATCGCTCGTCTTTGTTAGCCTATTAACTTTGGCGCAACTAACGCAGGCCGCCGCACCTATTAGTAATGGTGATAAACTGGCGCACGATGCAAAAAAACAGATAGGTATTACCACCAGCTATGATCCTGCTTACCGCAAGTTGGATTTTCCGCGTGGTGATGTACCGATAGAAACTGGCGTCTGTACCGATGTTATCGTCCGTGCTTATCGCTTGCAAAATATAGATCTACAGCAATTAGTCAACCATGATATGAAGTCAAATTGGTCGGCTTATCCAAAGACTTGGGGGCTGAAATCAACCGATAAGAATATCGATCATCGCCGAGTGCCCAATCTTGAAGTGTTTTTTGCGCGTCACGCAAAGACATTATCGACGACTGATAAAGACAGTTTTCAAGCAGGGGATGTGGTGACGTGGCGATTACCGAATGGTAATTTGCCGCATACAGGTATCGTCTCCGATAAAGTCGCTGCGGATGGTATACCGCTGATTATTCACAATATCGGACGCGGTACGCAAGAAGAAAACATCTTATTTGCTTATCCTATTCTCAAACACTTTCGTTATTAACTACTTTCATTATTAACTAGGGTGTGTCATCAATTAGATTGTGAGGCTTAAAATGAGAAAAATTGTAGATAAACAAGGAAGAAATTGCCGTTAATATGAACATATTGACAAAATTTCTGACGATATTTAGCAAAATTTAGCTATTTTAAGACCACTAAATGTATTCATGTGCTAATTGATGACACGCCCTAATATGTTGCGATAAGATAATTACCCATAATAAAAAGCTCAGTTCAACATAGATTAGGATGCTGAACTGAGCTTTTTTGAGTCGTTAAATCACTTGCCTATGGAGTGTTAGCGACACCCAGTAGCTGTCCCATTTTTACCACACTATCGGCTTTCATACTGTCTTGCCAATCTGCTTTTGCTCCTTTTGGTAGAATGACAATTGCGGTTGAGCCTAAATAAAAACGACCCAGCTCATCGCCTTTTTCAAAGCTCATATTGTGCTCAGCTTCTTGAATATCATCAGTGCGGGCAATTTTGCCAGTCGCCACTGTTTCGATACCAGCGACAATCATCGCCCCAACCATCACCACCGCTGCTTTGCCATATGCTGTATCAAACAGACAAACCAAGCGTTCATTACGCGCAAATAAGTCTGGCACGTTCGCCGCCGTAGTATTGTTGACCGAAAACAGCGTACCCGGTACATAACGGGTTTTGGTCAGAGTGCCAGCGAAGGGCATATGTACACGGTGATAGTTACTAGGGGCAAGATAAACCGTCGCAAAACTCCCATCCGCAAAATAGCGGCCATCTTCACTGTCAGCAAGCAGTTGACCAACGTCATAATAGTGACCTTTTGCTTGGAGCAATTTATGGTCGTCAATTTGACCCAACTGCGAGATAATACCATCGGCAGGACTGACGATACCATGAGGCGTCATGTCGATAGGGCGCGCGTCTTCTTTTAGCTCACGAGTAAAAAAGTCATTAAAGCTCTCATAGGCGTTGAGACTTTGGCGCTCATACTCGTCCAAGCTGACGTTGTAGGCTTTGGCAAAGCTACGGATAAACGTGCGTTTGACATAAGGATGGCGGCTAGCGGCTAGGCGCCCAGCAACTTTACTCAGTTGCTGCTGCGGGACAAGCTGTTGTAAAGTAGTGAATACATTCATAATGAGGCTACCAAAATAGGGTGTAATGTAATAATTAATAAGCAAGAGAATGGCCGTATTTTATCATGGACGGCGTATTATTGTATGGGCATAATTGGTAAGGAATCTATAAATGAAAGCACTTATACAGCGCGTACGCCATGCTAGTGTCACCGTCGATGCGCAGTGTGTTGGTACGATTGAGCAAGGCATATTGGCTTATATTGGTTTAGGGCCTGATGACGACATAACAAGCGCACAGCGAATGGTGGATAAAATCCTCACCTATCGTATTTTTGACAATGATGATGATCCTGCCAAGTACGGCAAACTGGATAAAAATGTCCAGCAAGTTGGTGGCGGACTGTTATTGGTATCACAGTTTACGCTAATGGCAAAAACAGACAAGGGTCGTCGCCCTGACTTTGGTGGTGCGATGGCACCTGATGCGGCGCAAGCGTTGTTTGCGCAATTGGTCGCTTATGCCAACACGCAATATCCAAACGTGGCAACTGGTCAATTTGGTGCCAATATGCAAGTGTCGAGCGTCAATGATGGGCCATTGAATTTCTTGTTAGAAGTAAATTGAGTAAACCAAGCATTAGCCGTCACGAGACTTATGAACCGCTTAAAAGTCGAATGTCATTAAACTGTCATAATTACCCCGTTTAATAGGGAGCAGCAGGCGAGCATTTATCGCCTTTTTTGTCAGCTAAATGTTGTCCTCTAACACTGAGAATGCCGTATGTATAATGAGCAAATTTTGATTGTTGAAGATGAACCTGCGATTCGTGAAATGATCGTCATGACGCTAGAGATGGCGGGATTTGATAGTCTGCAGGCAGCGGATGTATCTGAGGCGCACCAACAAGTGGTCGATCACCGCCCTGCGCTGATTTTGCTAGATTGGATGCTGCCCGGTGATAAAAGTGGCATTGATTTTTGCCGATTGCTCAAAAACGATGAGCTACTCGCTGAGATACCAGTCATTATGTTGACAGCTAAAAGTGAAGAGGACAGCAAGGTGCATGGCCTTGATGCTGGTGCTGATGATTATATGACCAAGCCTTTTTCGACACGTGAGTTGATATCCAGAATCAAAGCAGTATTGCGGCGTAGTAACGCGCTCAATAGTGATAAACCTATCGAAATCGGCAATTTGAGCCTTGATCCCAAAAGTCAGCGAGTGACAGCGGCTGGTAAAGTGGTTGATGTCGGGCCTACGGAATATCGATTATTGGCATTTTTTATGAGTCATCCAGAGCGTGCCTATACGCGGACGCAGCTGCTAGACCAAGTATGGGGCGGTAATGTATATATCGAAGATAGAACCATTGATGTGCATATCAAACGTTTGCGGACATTATTACGACCGCATCAATGTGATACGTTGATACAGACAGTGCGTGGGACAGGCTATCGATTTTCTAGCTTTATTGAACCAATTTAACTGACGGTTTTTATTCGCTATAAAAGCAGTATGTTAATCGCAGCACAGTGAAAAACGGCGAATAGTGATAAGGATGATGGATGAACACCCTAATATCGGCTCAAGGCGACCAACAAAATAAGTCACTGCTAGCAACTCAGCAGAATACAACGGATCAACTCAAAAAAATTAGAAGCGCACTACGTGCATTGCGTGATGCGGTGGTTTTGCTCAATGACGATGATGGGCTTGAATGGTGGAATCAGGCCGCCGAAGATTTAATGTTGTTACAGTTGTCAGATAAAGGTAAGTGCATTTTTGACTTTATTAGTGCGCCTGAATTTCGTCAGTATTATCAGGCGACGACCAACCCTAACGATGGTGCTCAGGATGGTGTGCACATTGTCTCGTGGCGCGCGCCCAAGCGTTATCTGAAATGTGAGCTCACGCCTTTTGGTGATGAGAAGCTGCTTATCATTTATGATGTGACGCGCTTGCATCATTTGGAGGAGATGCGCCGCGACTTTGTGGCGAATGTCTCGCATGAGTTACGCACACCATTGACCGTCATGATGGGCTATCTAGAAAATTTTTCGGATCAGCCAGATATGCCGCCGCATTGGAAGCGCGGGTTTGAGCTGATGAGCCAACAGACTGCGCGTATGAATAGAATTGTGAATGACTTATTGCTGTTATCTCGCATCGAAATCGAAGAAACCCATGAGCTCAGTTATATTGATATGACCAAGCTGCTGACCCATGTTTATGATGATGCGCAAGCGTACAATCAAGAGTATGGGCATACCATTCACTTGCAGATAGATACTTATGACGGACTGTATGGCTCAGAGATGTATCTAAATAGCGCGCTTTCTAATCTGGTGATTAATGCCATCAAATACACGCCCAAGGGCGGTAATATCGCCATTAGTTGGACAAAAACGTCAGAAGGTTGCCGATTTGCCGTCGAAGACAACGGTATTGGTATTGCACCTGAGCATATCGCACGGTTGACGGAGCGTTTTTATCGTATTGATAAAGGTCGTAGTCGGGCGACTGGCGGCACAGGGCTAGGTTTGGCAATCGTTAAACACGTTTTATATCAGCATGAGGCTAACTTACAAATTGAATCAGTAGAAGGGGTAGGCTCGACGTTCAGTATGGTATTTCCAGCTGCCCACATTAGATCAGCTGCGGTACCCTAATCTTTTTGTAAAAGTGGATAGGGGTTCACTGCACTGCCGCTGATATAAATACCGTAATGTACATGTGGCGGCGTACCTTTTGCATTGCCACTGTCGCCGACGTAGCCGATGATATCGCCGGCATTAACCCAGTCGTTTGGACTAATATCTGCATAATCTTCTAAATGCGCATAATAATGCCCTGCGCTGCCTGGTCCAACCACCACCACCACACGACCGCCTAACGTATTTTCACCAACTTTGCTGACGATGCCTTGTGTCGTGGCTCGTATTGGTGTGCCTCGTGCGGCAAAGATATCGATACCTTCATGACTGCGACCTTGACTGCGTGCAGCGCCCCATGTATCTGTTAGATGTTGCTCTGGAAGTGGACTGGGTAAGCTGTTTTCCGTCGGTAGTTCCTGCTGTAATAAACTGAGCTGTTGCCATTTTGCCATCACAAATGACTGAGTTTGTTGGCTGATACTGGGTAAGAGCCTATCAAATACAAATAATAGCATCAACAATACAGCCGCTTTAATAAGCACACTGAGTACACGATTTAAAAAGGTTGGCTTTTTCTTTGGCTTTAATTGTGGATTACTGTCATCTGCTGGCATCTATCTCTCTTCAGTTTTTTAAATGGACTTCAATTGATATTATATAAGTGAAGTTATCTATTCTTTGTATGCCATTGTTATCTCTAGTTTTTATCCCCATAAACATAACGTTTCTTTTAAAGTTTACGTATTTTTAAAACGTTACATAAAATACCAATGTTGTTATCTATTATTGTTATCCATGGCTGAACTTTTATGACTGATACTGCGCTGATTATCGATACCGAAACCGACCAAGGTCGTGATCCGCGTCCGATTCAAGTGGCGACTATTAATGCGATGACGGGCTTTGAGTGGATGAAGTACTTTAATAGTGGTCGTTCGATATCACCAGTTGTCATTAGAATTCATGGTATTACTGATGAGGATGTCGCTGGTCTTGAGCGCTTTGATTTAGAGGCGTTTGAGTTGCCGCAGTATTTGATTGGTCATAACGTCCGCTTTGATTGGCGGGTTATTGGCAGTCCGTCTACTAAGTTGATATGTACGGTTCGGCTGGCGCGTGTGGCTTTTCCAGAGTGGAGTGCTTATGGTCAGTCCAAATGTATCGAGCAATTATTAGGCAAAAAGCAAGCAAGTAGGATGACGATTGCCGCTCATGATGCGCTGGGCGATGCGCGTATGTGTTATTTGCTTTATCAGGCGTGTTGTGAGCGCCTAGCCATTGCACCGATGGATTTTGCTGCTGTCCATGCTATCGCCAATAAAGCCAATCCAGTGAGCAAAATGCCCTTTGGCAAACATAAAGGTACGCTGATTAAAGACGTGCCCATCAGCTACGTAAAATGGATGCTAGGTAATATCCATAATATGCAGCCGTCGCTTTATTCTGCCTTAACCAAGCGTGTCAAAGCAGAACAGGCAGCAAAAAATACGCAAGACTAAATAGAATTGCATTTGAATAGGTTAACTAAACCGAACTTATTACTTCTTAGCTAGCCAATCAACCGCTATTTGCCACAGCTGTGGGGCTTTAGCGTTGGTTCTGCTACTAAAATAGCGCATATGACCGATGCTGTTTAGACCAAAGTCTTTAGGATCTAAAAACTGTTTTTCGACTGGCATTTTAGTAAAAACACGAATCATATCATCCATATTTTTGCTATTGGCAATGTCATCATCACTAAACCCCAGCCATAATGATGGCATAGTAATGTCATCATAAAAGTGCGTTTGTATACTTTTGCCAAAGGCTGTTTTGATATAGCCTGCGCCATTACACCATTCGCGCCACTGCCGAGACACGCCCCGTGGTAGCGGTTCGCCCATACCAATTTTATCTGACGGCGTGTACCCTAACGTCAAGTTGGCGAGTGGAATAAAGGCATCCATAAAACCCATCGCCTTGAGTTTATAGGGCATGCTCATATTTTTAATACGACCTGATGAGCAGGCGACATTGAACACTGAAGCGAGCGCACTATAATTTGGCATCAAACCAATCAGCTGACCGCCTGCACTATGCCCAATTAAATGATAGGTGGCGTCGGAAAATTCATCTTGCAATGCATCAAGGACGGCTGGCATATCATGGCGACCCCAGCTAATCAGCGATGCATCGCATTTAGCCAATGCAGACGACAGCGATTCACCGATGCCTTCATTGTCAAAGGTTAGTACACCAAAGCCATTTTCTGCTAAGTGAGTGGCAAAATTGTGATAAAACTGGCGCTTGATACCCGTTGCTGGCGCGATCATAACCGTTTTTTTTACCTCATTTTTAGGGCGATAGACAGTCGCTGCCAGTGCCTGATTGCGCTCAGTCATGATACTCAGTGAGTAAATATCCGTCTGGTACTGTTTATTTTTCATGCTTTAACCTTCATATTGTTAGGGTTCTATGCGGTGTGGAGTGGCTATTTATTTGCAATTATTTATCAATAATTTGCTCTTAAAATGTAGTCATTACGTAGTGATAAACCGCTTAAATTAGCTGATAACCACCTGATAGCATCGCTTATGTTAAGATAAATGCTGGCAAGCAAGGCGTTCAATTGTGACTTTCAAGTTCTATGCTATTTATCTTGGGTGGTATTATCCATTAGGGTTTTAACGAGTATTTAACAAAAACAATCGATATAAAAATTAAGGAAGCTATATGCAAATGAAAATTAACAATGACACTTATGAAGTCATTACCAGTCAAGACATTACCAATATTGAAAAAGCAGTGGATAAATCAACGTTAACGATGCCGTTGGTAGCGGTTTATTGTGGTTCGCGTTTGGGCAATAATGAAGTCTACGAGCAGGCAGCCCGCGAGTTGGGTAGTGCGCTTGCTGACAATGGCATGGGTTTGGTCTACGGCGGCGCGAGCATCGGGCTGATGGGTGCCGTTGCAGATGAGGTGATTCAAGGCGGTGCGCAAGCGGTCGGTGTGATTCCAACGTTTATGCTCAAGCACGAAATTGCTCATGAGCAGCTGACTCGTCTGCATTTAACCGATACCATGCACACCCGTAAAACCGTGATGGCAGAGTACGCGGATGCTTTTATTACCTTGCCGGGCGGGCTTGGTACCTTAGAAGAAATTATGGAAATCGCTACGTGGCGTCAGCTATATCAACATGAAAAACCGATGATTATTCTGAATATCAATGGTTTCTATGATCGTATGATCGAGCACTTAAAATATACGGCTGACCAAGGTTTTATGAAACAAGAAGATCTGGAGCGTTTGGTAGTATGTAACACGATTAATGAAGCCATTGAGCTATTAAAAACAGTCGTAAAAATAGACGATGCAGTCGATACCGAAAAAATGGCTGGTAATTAAGAGTACATATTTCTATAGATGAATACTTTTATATATAAATATTTCATCTATAAAAAAGGAGAGAAGGGCTGATCATTAGCCCTTCTCTCCTTTTTTTTGTTCAATTTTTAATAGAACGCTTTTTATATCTCAGTAGCACCTGCATCATTAACCGTGTTGAAACCCTTTAAAGTTGTCTCGCCAATACCGTGATTCACATCAGCCATTGCCAATGGAAAGCCTCGTTGCTCAGCCAGTGTACGCGCGACTTCATCAATCGCCATGCTATCGTGTTTTGTTAAATACGCCCAATTATGAGCATAACGATTGCGGTTGGCTGGCGTGTCATGATCGATTAAGCCAAGTTCAGTCAATTCATCAACGATTTGATCGGCAGCAATCAAAGTTGATGATGCTTTGACGTTTTCCGCACGAGCATAGCGAATATTAGAGTACAAGCTTACATCAGCCACTCGCAGCGTATCGTCCTCACCGGGAATTTGCTGCCCACCATATAGCGCGTTACCGACCGTACGTGCGCTATGGAAGGTCGGTACAAACTCCGCTACATAATCAATCGCTTGCTGACTACGCGCTTGTAACGGTGCTTTATCCCAGCCATCTTCGATGTAGTGCACATACTGTGGCGGCAGCTTAGGTTGGGCGCTGTCTTTGCTAGAGGCGACCAAGCCATCATCGAATAGTGTGATAAATTTGCTCATGCCATGTATTTGAAAATAACCACCGGGGTAAGGCGTGAGTTGTGCCATGCCTTCAGGTGTGCCGCGACTGCCATAAACGATAATCTCTGGTATCTGTCCGCCAGTATCATCCCAGTGGGTAATATAAGACGATTTAAACTCGACCATACGCGTGACTTTGACCCCGACCATATCGTCGATGACGCCCGTACGAAAACCGCAAGCGTTGATTAAATAATCCACTTCGATAGATTCAGTTGTATTTTCAGTTGTATTTTCAGTTGCAAATTTGGTTGTAAGCTTAGTTTCAGAGCTGGCAGCTTGCTGATAATCAATACGCCATTTAGTAACATGATGGTCAGCGTTTGAGCAGTTTTCACAATCAACAGGCATAACTTGCTTAACCTGCGTATCAGTAAAGACGTGTGCATGCTCATAATCTGCTAATGCCAATTGCGCAGAGGCCGCCAAGCGAAAAATATTCCAGCCGTACTCTTGCACGACAATCAGTGGAAACTTGACTTTATTTAAGTCCAAATACTTAGCGACTGGTATCATCCATTCATCAACTGACCGCGGCACAGTGACTTGTTCACGTTCTGACAGCGCAATGAGTTGCTCATGACTATAAAGCTGATAGTAGTTTTCAGGTTCGCCCAACACTTTGTTATTAGCATCTTCGGCGATAAGCTTACGATACGCATCAGTCAAGATATCAAGACGTGGTAGCAAGTCTTCTGGCAAGCCTTCATCGCGAGTTGGTACGGCAAATACTGTTGGGCGAACATCGATGGTATAAGGATAAAGGCGCAATATATCGATACATTGTTTGAGGAGAGCCACACAATCTTCATCAGGAATTTCGCGGTATAGATTGCCGCCAGCATGCAAGTGACACATCGGTGGACCATCAATCAGCGATTTGTTTTTTTCAAATACATAAGTTTCAAGCCCCAATGCCGCAAGGCGAATAGCAATGGTTGCTCCTGCCGTACCACCACCAAGAATACCGACGCGTTTGGCAGAGTGCGCTTGGTTTTTCACTGGGTTTTTAATGAAAGAGTGAGTCATTGTCGTTGTTATATCCTTAATAGCAGTTACAGCAGGTCATGCTCGGTGTATTTGTTAAATAGTTTATTCTAAAATCTTATTTTAAAAAATTTGTCCTAATGGATGTTGTTCTAAGCCGTTTATAACTATTGATATGCGTGCAAAGGACGTCAAGTTCAATATGCATATGAAGCCGCAAGGGTCATATTTGTCATTGTGTAGTAATTCTTAATTTATATAGGGTATTCTACGAAAAATGACAGCCAATATGACGGCAAATACGTAAGTAGATACGTGAGTTTTGTCAATGAATGGCTATGCCAGTTTAACCAATTTGCAAATATATAAGCTTTTGTAAATTTATATAGGGATAGAAACGACTGCGCTGTTGCATATGCTATATTAAAACTGCTCAAAGTCAGCGGTAGGGTTTTTTTGCCATTGAAATCATCTGACGATGAGAAAAATCCAAATAAAAACTTATGATGATAATCACAATCAAAATGACAAGGAAGTTATTATGAAACGTATGCTTATATTATCGGCTCTCACCGGTGTTTTAACGCTTACTGGTTGTACTACGTTAAACAATGTATTCGGCAATGATGATTCTGGCATGCATGATGTACAAGCCACCAATAAAAATACCGCGCCAGTCGCGAGTAAAAACGGCATGTTAGTCGATGCAAGCAATCACATGACCTTATATACCTTTGACAAAGATGGGATGAACAAATCAGAGTGTGGTAGTGCCTGTCTAATTGCTTGGCCAGCATTTATGGCACCGAGTAATGCCAAAGCGTCAGGGCAGTTTGCAGCGTTTCAACGCGAAGATGGCAAGTATCAATGGGCGGTAAATGGTAAGCCGTTATATTTCTACGCCAATGATACAAAGGTGGGCGATAAAGATGGCGACAATAAACTGGGCGTTTGGCATATTGTCAAAACCAAGTAAAGTAAGCCCATTGTCTACCGAAATGAAAGACAATTAGCATCAAAAAAGCAGCCATTGTAATGGCTGCTTTTTTATTGGCTTGACTGATTAGAATCGTAAAATAACGCGATCAAATATCTGCCAAAGCTTCAGCTTGTTCAGTCTCCAAGATAGTTTCTTTAGTAGGCTCTTTTCTATATAAAGGGAAAAAATCGGAGCGTAAATCATTTTCGATGAACCAGCTATCAGCGACTAATGCTGCGTATTTTGCTGGATTAACGACGAGTCTATAAGTTTTGAATAATGACTCTTGTGAGCTAAACCCTTTTTTATACTCGTATAAAGAATCTAGATTAGAGCCTACGCCGCCGCCAAGATGCAGTAATTTATAATGATTGGTTCGGCCCCAATCACGAGCCACATGGGTAATAAGTTTGGAAGGTTGTAGATGGGTATAAGCGTTGAGCGTGCCTCCGAGATGAAATTGCATAATGCCCGATTCTTTACAGATTGTGTAGATAGAGGAACCAATGGCTTTATTATCCTGATAGGCAGTTATCAGTAGTATTCTGTCTTGCAGATTTTCGAGCAAATTAAAAAAGTAATCATCATCAAAGAAGTAGTACTGATCTGCCTTCACCTGCGCCATCGTTTCTTTGTATATATTGGAAAACATCACTACATTCTCTCTGGTTAAACGCTCAATTTTTGTCACGACATCCATTTTTAAGGCTTTTTTAATACCTCTACGATGACGATTTTGAGTCTCGCTCCAGTGCTCCTCTTCAGATTTACTCAAGTCAGACATCAATGTCAATCCATGAGTGAGTGCTTTGCCGACCGTTGGTAGCCACTCTTTATTGATGATTGGATGCAGTCGCATGAATAAAGACACACAGCCTTTTTCTAAGAGAAAGCCCCTTACTTCTGCCAATATTATGTCTAATTCGGCATCAGTGAGAGACTTATCCATGACAGGACCGCCGTAACCATAAGTAGAGGTGGCATCCCAATGCTCTGAGTCGAGTTCTCTTATAATGAGAGGTAAAAAGATTTTTTTATTGTTATAAGTGGCAATCACTCCTTGAGGAGTGCCTTTATCTACAATAGCTGACGCAGCAATCCAACCAGATAAGTGATAAATATCAAAGTGATAATCAGCGATGTTTTTATCCCAGTCTTTATTTATCTCGGCAAAGTCTACCTGTACTGTATCCATCTTTCTGCTCCCTCAGCGTTATGTTTTATATTCGTAAATCCATATATATGAATATAACAATAAAAACTGAGGTTAACAAGCAGATGGGAAGTATTTATGCGATTTATTGAATATATATAAATGTCGAGTGAGTTGATTCATTATTGTCAAAAAAGCAGCCACTATGATGGCTGCTTTTTTTTTAGAGTATGTAGAGAGAGTATGTAGAGGAAGTAGCGATTTGTGCTTGGCTAAAAATTAGACTTATTTAGATTTTTTGTTGGTTTGCGCTTTTTTCTCTATTAACTCACCATCGATTTGGATCGGGACATTGGTGGTAATGCCATCTGCGAAAGCTGTCATACCATAGGCTGCGCGATCAATATTACCCGTTGCACGGAAGCCAATAACTGGCTCTTTGGTAAGAGGGCTGTTGGCGATTTTATTCAAAGTCACATCCAAAGTTAATGGTTTGGTTTGACCTAGCATAGTAAAGTCACCTGTGACCTTGGCTTGTTGCGGATTTATAAATTTTACGCTGGTTGATTTAAAGGTCATGGTTGGATATTTGGCGACGTTAAAAAATTCAGCCTTTTTTAAATGCTCATCACGTGCATCCCAATTGCTGTCAATGCTATCGGTTGCAATGGTGAAGCTCATATTGGTTTTACTGGGTGCTTTGACGTCGTAATTAATGACCCCTTTGACGTCGTTAAAATGACCCATGGTGGTCGAAAATCCTAAGTGATTGACAGAAAATCCCACACGGGTGTGCGAGTCGTCTAATTGCCATTGACTAGGTAATGCCGCACTTGCAACAGTGGTGAGTGCCAGTGCTGAGCTGATAAGCAAGGCTTTTGCGCTATTCTTCATAACAGTATTTATCATTATATTGTCCTTATTGAGTGTTTATAAATAGTGGGTGCTTGATTAACGAGGCGACATCAGACAGTATCCATCATCATTAACAAATGATTAATATCGAAAATAATTATTAACTAAATCTAAACTTAAGATATTTATTGATTATTTAAACTAATTTAATATTATACTAACATACCGTATACCTCTCAACAAAATAGAGATTTTGGTGACAACTTATCACATATATCACTCACAACTGCTGCTTGCGTCTAGCGGTAAAAACCGTTAAAATCGCGGTTTGATTTTCCCGCTGGGGAAAGGCTAAGTGAGCAGAGGAATGGTGTTGGGTGCTGGAATAAGCCAGTGACGCAGCTGCCATACTTATCAATGTCCCTTAGTGCCTCAGTTACGTATGTCATGACTTGTTTGACACATCGTCTAAGATGGTGTTCAAGAGTGCTATACATACATCGGACATAGAGAGTTTATTATGCGTAAAGATATCCATCCTAATTACCAAGAAGTTTTATTCCATGACACTAACGCTGACGTGTTTTTCTTGACTCGTTCAACCGTTAAAACCAAAACCACTCGTGAATACGAAGGGTCAGAATATCCATACTACCCACTTGATATCTCAAGTGCGTCGCATCCATTCTATACTGGCGAACAACGCAAAACTTCTACTGAAGGCCGTGTTGCTAGCTTCAACAAACGCTTTGGTGCATTTGGTGGCCGTAAGAAAGCTGCTGATACTGACGCTGCAGAATAATTCACACGTATTGCGTGATATTATTTTGAGCATGTGTTTTCTCAAACATGCACAGCTATAGTATTAAGAACATAAAGAAACCGCTGACTATTCAGCGGTTTTTTTTGTTTAAATTTTTAGAAGTAACGCCTCAATGGTTTTTAATCAGTCAACTCAGCATCGGAAGGGTTCAGTAACTCTATAATCAACTCTGACAATTGCTGCGCCCAATAGCCATACATGAGGCTGCTAGGATGAAAACCGTCACTGGCAAACATCACTTTGATATCGATTGGAGTACCGTTCGAATGCTCTGCTATCATTCGTGGAAAGTCAGTGGCCATGTAGGTGACACTATCATGAGCGGCGCAAACTTGCTGCAATATCTTATCAAGGATAGAGGCTTTAGCACCCACAAAGTTACTTAGCGGGGCAGGTATCGCAGGCATTTGTGCCATCGGCGGCAGGCTTAAAAAAATCAACTCTCGCACGCCAAATTTACGCTGAGCGATAGCAATGATATTTTCAATTTGCTGTTGCCATTTATCCACCGAGACTTTAGAGGTGGTGTCGTTAACGCCGACACTCAGCACCATCACATCAACAGGCTGGCTAGGCGCGGGTAGAACATAAAGCCTACGCAAGATATCAAAGCTGGTATGCCCCGTCGTCGCTTGCAATGACCAGTTCAGTATATCAAACTGATTTTGGATAGCAGACTGCTGCGTCAAAACAGGAATTAAGTTACCGACAAGCGCTTCTTGCTGCGTCTCACTACCGACGCCAGCCGCCGCCGAATCGCCAACAACCATTAGGTTTAATGTTCGCTTGTGCGCATCTTTTGGCGACTCAATCGCGTCATTTAATTGAACTTGCCCGTGCCTTTCACCACTTGGCTCAGGTAGACGTACCGTATCATGCTTAATTTTGCGCCCTTGATAAAGATAAATAGGAGCAAGCAGTACATCTCTTGCCACCGAGGCGATTTTATTGCTATTTATCATATTGCTACCATCCTGCACGCTCCCGAATAGTGGTGAGATTGTCTTCAATTAATAATTTACCATCGACATAAATATCACGCAGTAGGTTATCTGCGTCTGCAGATAGGTCTTCAGCCTTGATGGTTTTTAGCTGTCCATTGCTGTTTTTGACCAGCGCCAAACGTCCCTTCTTTGAGCGTTTTGAGCGACTGGTGACAGGGTCTTTATAGATATCTTTCCATACGCCATCGATAGAGATGGCACTGGCTTTCATCGCCCAACTCATGGTATCGCGATTGACTTGCTGCAATAAGCCGCCGCCCATCCCAAAGGTGATATTGTCGGCACTAAAACCTGCGTTTAAGACCACATCGATGATTTTGCCTAAGCTTTGCGGGCTGATACCATCGCCTTGGATAATGCGTACATAGTCGGGCAGCACTTTATAGCCTTTGCTATTTATGGTGGTGCCAAACTTTACCGCCAAGCGCTCTAAGGCTTCGCGCACCACTTTTGCCGGATCGCCGCTATCTGGACGGATAACCAAAGTTCCGCCCATATTTTTGACGTCGTCTTTTAGGCTACCGCCCCAAATATTATCAATGGCATTCCATAAATCATAGCTGTCAGATACCACAGAAAAACTTTTACCAGCGCCGCCAAATTGTTCAATCATATTGGCAAAGGCGACAGTTTCTCCGTCGTGACCCCACGCCGTCATGGTGCTATGCTCAGCAGCAGGGATAGAAAAAGCAGCTATTTCTTTGTCCATGTGATACCAGCGGCTGGCGGCAACCAAGGCCGTCATTGAATCGGTACCAGCAAAATTCACCAAATGCGCAAGGCTACCGAGTGCCACCGATTCTTGGCTCGAAGCACCGCGCGAACCAAAATCATGCAAGCGGAAAATCAGCGACTCAGTATTGTCGGCAGATTTTTCTAGGGCCTGACGTATGATGCCTTTGCAATAGTGCGAGACGCTAGCGACGGTTGAGGGATACCAAATCGCTCGCAGTAATGCCGTTTCGATATAGCTTGGTAGCCAATAGAACTCAGGGTCAGTATTGATAATTTGACAGACCACATTGGATGCCGGAACGACGCTACCTTCAGGAATGGCTTCGATGCGCAGTGGCAGATAGCCGCCATACTTATCGACTAACAGCTCCCAACCGGCACGGTTAAAGGTTAAGCCATGGGCTTGAATGACCGTTTCGGCTTCATCGATATCTTGATGGGTAATCGGCGTGCTAAGGTATTCTTTGATAAAGGCTTGCAAGCCAAAAAATACCACATCGTAGTCACCTTTACGCGCTTCGATATAGCTTGATAGATACTCGCTACCTTTTGGATATTGCACCCAATGGGAGGTTTTATAGCTGTCGCTATTTAAGATTAAATTGTTTAAATTGCTGGTGTACATCACAGAACTCCTCTGCTTTGAGATGCCGCAGCTGTTTTTTAATAACCGCTGCGGCGGTGAGCCATTGCCGTCTATCGGCGCTGGCGTGAAAAAAGGTTAATAAAAATTGCACAGTCGCCTGATAAAAGCCTACAAACCAACCATTTTAGCGATAATCGCATAATGGTCTTCAAACATCATGGTGGCATCAAGCTCAGCGAGTGGCAGCCAAAACGCTTTGGCTGCATCGTCGCCACCTTTGACTTTTGGCAACCCTTTTGGGTCGTTTTTTAGCTGAAAATAAAAAGCTTGGGTAATCGTACGCCCACGCGCTGAGCGATACGGGTCGTCAAAGGTATGCTGACTATGACAAGAGCCGCGTAGCACCGGTTCAGGCACTTTTAAGCGCGTCTCTTCGCGTAGCTCGCGGATACAGGCATCAAAGAGTGTTTCTTTTGGATTCAAAAAACCACCCGGTAATGCCCATAGCCCGCGTCCTGGCATACTGCGGCGTTCAACCAATAAAATATGCCCTGATTGTACGACGAGCGCATCAGCGGTCATAAAGGTCGGTGGATAAGGCGCAGATTCCCATTGTCTTTTATATTTATCGACAAAATCGGCTTCTTCATGCAGGTTTTGATAAATATCGGTCTTTTTAAAGTCATTGAGGACGTTGCGGGTCGACTCAGGGGTGCGCTCAGGCGTTGGCGTGGCACCCATCAGGTAGCTGTCACGAATAGGGGTCGCGGATAAATTGTGATAATTGGGTACAGAAACCGACGCCCAATTTGGGAATAAGGATAAATAATAAGATGAGCTGTCTTTTGAATGACCAATCAGCCCAATATCAGCCTGTAAGTCGCCGGTGACGGATTTGACGCCCGTCTGCACATATTGCAGCCAACGCGTGTCATTGTAGAGTGCATCGTCGAGGCCGACACAGTGAATTCGCGCCGCTTCTGCTGGCAAGTAGGTGTTCTTAATCATCGCCGCCCGTTCATCGACACTAAATGGATTACGCAGACTGCGCGGCAGGTTGGCAGAACCGATCAGCATAATGACGTTATCGGCACGTTTTAATGCTTCGTCGATGACCGCTTTATGTCCACGATGGAAGGGCTGGAAACGCCCGATAAAAATCAAATAACGATAGTGTTTATTGTCTTTAGCTGAACTTTGCTCTGATGATTCGCTCATATACGCCACTTTCCTACTACGGATATTTCATTGGTTAAAATTTATTGAGTAAAAAGTAATGACGCCAATACTGACACAGCCTATCACTCGCTGACAAGTATAAAGATGTTTAGAGGTGTGCGGTTTTTGGTTATAGTCCGTACCATGTTGTAGTTAGGCTACAACCGCACCGCTATTTTAACGGGCATGCTGCTCAACCCACGCGGTAACTGTTGGCCAAATTTCGTGAGCGGCGTTACGACTGATCATAATGCGGCTGTGTGTATAATCGTCCAAATCTCCATGGCTGAGCGAGTATTCTCGAAAAATATTGGCAGGGTTTTTAAAGGGTTCAAAAAATAGCTGACAACCACGAGTAGGGGAGATGAAATTGTCGCCTTTTGCGCTGATAGCATAGATAGGTATCGTGATTTTTGGCATCTGTTGCCGGTAGTCTAAAGGTGCATCATCAGCGGCGAATGTATCCATGCTGGCTGTCTTAAATGTACGTTGCTTAAGAAAACTGCTGTTAAAGTTTTTTTGTAGATTCCAGTCGTACCACTGGCTCATCATATGATAGCTTTCATTAAAAGGCCCTAGCTTGATTTTTTTAGCAGGGATATAGCCAACCAGCCGCGTGAATAATTTTGCTATAAGAATTTTAGTATGATTTATCGGATTTATTGCAGCGCCATAAGCTTGGCAGGCAAACATGCTAGCGCTATTAATCTTATCGATATAGCAGGGATGCTGGATCAAAAACATCGTTAAGCCAACCCCGCCGCCGCTATGGGTGACGCAATGTAGATTGTCGAGTTTTAAATCCTCAAAAAGGTAGCGAAAAGTCGCTTCATAGTCATAGGTTGCAACCGTTTCGAAATTGAATTTTTCTTTGGGTATTGAGCTTGCGCCATGACCGCGCCATTCCATGATGTAGCAATGATGACCGAGGCGGGCTAGATACTCAGCGATTTTCAAACAGGTTTGTTTGTCGGAAAACGTGCCGTGCGTCAAAAATATGTTTTGTGCTTTTATGGCAAGTGTATTGGTGGTAGGGGTATCGCTCTTTGTTTCGCCTTTTGTATTATCCACAATCTTCCAAACGGCTACTTGTTCGTCGTCTTTGGTCGTTACTAGATTCAGTGTTTGTGTCATCATAAGATTGATTCAACTAAAATATGAAATTTCTGCTAGCTTAAATGTAATGTTTAACAATGAAAATTATAGTAATAAATATAAAGATGCTAAAAAATTGCGTTATAAAATAACGCTTGAACATCCTCTTTTCTTCGATATCTAAGCGATCTCTATAGTCAATATAAAAGAATATCAACTGGAGTAATGGATTACGAAAAAATACCAACGCTACATGAATTTTGATATGGCGAGACATAATTTCTTTTACAGCTTTGGTATAGTCAACACCCTCCGGTACTAAAAGCGCGACGACTATAATAAGGGCAACAAGAATGCCTAATATAATAATCAATAAGTAAACCTATAAAAAGGTATTTAGGACAACACACTTTACCTTGTAAATAGATCTAAAACTAGCGCTAGAAAATAGCAAGCATGATAAGTGCTTTGGTTGTATGGTCTCACACAGTGTTAGACATGCCGTAGCATTCGGAAGAAAGTAGGTGGTTAGTTAGTGTTCTAGGTGCTTGATAATCACGGTTGCTGTCTTTATATAGTAGGGGATATATCAATCATTAGATAAGTGCTATTTGTCGTGTCTATTTCGTCATTGTTAATAAAGCATTGATAAAACCGATAGCAGTCATTTGTGAGCATTTTGGTTTAATTCACAGTAGCGCAGTCGGAATTGTCGGCTGAGTACGTTATAATAGCTGCTATAAATTGAGCAAAATGTTATAACAACGGCAGTCAATATTTTAAGACAACAGACCGTAATGATTGATAACCCGCATAACTTATACCCGCTACCTAATTTTAAATTCACGACACAGTAGCCATAACAGATATAGCGTTTGTGTCATAACGCATAGGACATATTATGAGTGAGCACAACCAAGCTGAGAGCCAACTAGACCAGTCAGCAGACTATGAATCAGCGCTAGATACTGAGCAAACTGTAGCAAAAAGCAATATTACTATTACTGAGTCAGCCCAAAGCTACTTAGCAGATTTGTTATCCAAGCAGGATACCGATGGTATCGGCGTGCGTATTTTCGTTGAGCATCCAGGTACGCCGCGTGCAGAGTGCTGTATGGCTTATAACCAACCGGGCGAAGAGGATAGTGCGGACCTGCGTTTTACGTATGACAGTTTTTCTGCCTTTATCGAAGCGGCGTCTGTTCCTTATTTAGAAGATGCGGTGATTGATTATAATAAAGACCGTTTTGGTGGTCAGCTGACCTTCCGTGCACCAAATTCTAAAGTGCCTAAAGTGGGTGCGGATGCCAGTGTCGAAGAGCGTATCAACTACGTATTGCAGTCAGAGATTAATCCCGGCTTAGCGGCGCATGGTGGCGACGTACAACTGCTTGAACTGATTGATGAAGAAGGCGTTGGTCTGACTGCGGTATTGAAGTTTGGTGGTGGTTGCCAAGGCTGTTCAGCCGTTGACATGACCTTACGTCAAGGCGTTGAAGTGCAACTTAAGCAGCAAATACCAGAGTTGACGCAAGTGATTGATGAGACCGATCATACCCGTACCGAAAACGCTTACTATAAATAGAAATCTCAGTAAAAGCCAAAGCGTTAAGTAATATCTGAAGAGTTATTTTAATTAAAAAGCCAAGTTTTGATGAACTTGGCTTTTTTTATTGCTATGATTTGGGAGATTGTTTTTTAGCTGAATTTTCAGTGACATATTGTTGATTAATAATTTGTTGATTAGTCATTTATTGATTAATAACTTTTATCGAAATAAAGGAATATATGATGAGTGACGAACAAGCAGCCCAGCAAACAGCCCAAAAATCAGAGACGCCTCAACGTCTTGAGACCTTGGCGATTCACGCCGGTTATAGCGTTGAGCCAACGACCAAAGCGGTCGCAGTGCCGATTTATCACACCAGCTCGTACGCCTTTGATAACACTCAGCATGGTGCTGATTTGTTTGATCTAAAAGTTGCAGGCAATATTTATACCCGTATTATGAACCCGACCAATGCCGTGTTGGAGGAACGCGTCGCGGCACTCGAAGGCGGTATCGGTGCCCTTGCAGTAGCATCTGGCATGGCAGCCATTACTTATGCGATTCAAACCATCTGTGAAGCGGGCGATAATATCGTTGCTGTGTCGACCTTGTACGGCGGTACTTATAATTTGTTTGCCCATGCATTGCCGCGTCAAGGTATCGAAGTCCGCTTCTTTGATCACAAAAATCCTGAGGCGATTCGTGATTTGATCGATGATAAGACTAAGATGGTCTTTGCAGAAAGTATCGGTAATCCATTAGGTAACATCGTTGATATTCAAGCGCTGAGTGATATCGCACATGAATATGGTGTGCCAGTGGTGATTGATAGTACGGTTGCCACGCCTGCGTTATGTCGTCCTTTTGAGTTTGGTGCGGATATCGTGATTCATTCATTGACCAAATATATGAGTGGTACAGGTACCTCAATTGGTGGGGCGATTGTCGATAGTGGTAAATTCGCATGGGGCGACTATCCTGAGCGTTTTCCCTTATTGAACACGCCAGATCATAGTTATCACGGTGTGAACTTTGTCAAAGATGTCGGTGCAGCAGCCTTTATCGCTCGTGCTCGTGTGGCACCGCTGCGTAATACTGGCGCGGCACTTAGCCCGCTCAATGCTTTTGGTATTTTGCAGGGTATGGAGACATTGAGTCTACGTATGGAGCGCCATGTACAGAACGCGCAAGCCGTTGCGGAATATCTGCGTGACCATGACAAGGTTGCTTGGGTAAAGTATGCGGGTTTGCCAGATCATCCTGAGCATGAGCTTGCCAAAAAATACATGAAAGGCACGCCTTCTGCTATTTTGACCTTTGGAGTAAAAGGTGGCTTGGAAGCTGGTGCTCGCTTTATCGATGCGCTGCAGCTGATTACTCGTTTGGTCAATATCGGTGATGCCAAATCACTAGCCTGTCATCCAGCGACGACCACCCATCGCCAGCTCAATGAGCAAGAGCTCGAAAATGCAGGTGTAAGCACTGATATGGTACGTCTATCAATTGGTATCGAGCACATCGAAGATATCAAAGCGGATCTTGCGCAAGCATTAGCCTCGGCTTAGTATTAAACGCTTTTTATTGAACTGAGCAATGTGAGCTGAGCAATGTGAGCTGAATAACTTGTCTCATGATTAATAATAAAAAAGCCCATATCAATTGAGATGGGCTTTTTTATTATTGGCAATGACAGATTTTTATAAGTTAAGCAGATAGTACACGCTTCGCAATATCTCTATAATCTTGTGAGGCTAATCGTGGTCCAAACTGTTGAATCACCTGCGCCGCCACTTCGCTGGCAAGACGACCACATTCAGGCAAGCTATAGTGCTGCGACAACGCGTATAAAAATGCTCCTGCGTAATTATCACCGGCACCGTTGGTATCAATGACATTAGTAACGATTGGTGTAGCAACTTCATAAATCTCAATCTCTGATTTATCATCAGCTTTATGAGCGATTGTTGCACCATTGGCACCATCAGTGACCACTGCTGTCTGGCAATACTCAAGCAGTGCGCGTGCGGCTGCCTTGACTTGTTTTTTGTCCGTAAAGAGTTTGGCTTCCTCACTATTACAGAATATCACTGCCACTTTATTGCCCAGCATATTGAGTAAACCGTCTTTGGCAAACTTCACCACGGCAGGATCAGCAAAACTTACGGCAATTTTTGCAGAATGAATCCCTGCTTGATGACGCAACTGAGTCATGGCAGGCTGAATACTCTCAGTCATGGCCAAGTAGCCTTCTATATATAACCAGTCAGCTTGTGTCAGCGCATCAAAATCGACATTTTCTGCGGTGATTTCGCTTGAAGTGCCGAGATAAGTTTGCATGGTGCGCTCGCCATCTTCAGTCACTGCGACCACACATGAACCCGTTACTCCGCCTGCATGGATAGATTTCTCTGAAGTTGCAACGCCTGCTTCATGTAAGTCTTTGAGGTAAAACTCGCCTTGTTGATCGTCACCAACGCGGCAGGCATAAAATGGCTTGCCGCCTAAACTGGCAAAGGTATACATCGTATTAGCCGCTGAGCCACCACCAGCCTGCTTTGATGGTGCAATTTCTGCCAGTTTAAAATACGCCAACAATTGCTGTTGCTCGTCGATACCTGCCAGCGTCATATTGCCTTTGGTCAAGTCAGTCTCTTCTAGCGCCGCATCTGACAGCACATATTCATGGTCAACCAATGCGTTGCCTATCGCCATTACATTGTACATCGCTCACTTCTCCTCAATGGTTTTATAACTGTCTTTAATATTAATATCCAAAAATTATTCAGCTTGTAGCTCAAGTAAGCGCTGATATAGCGCATTCTTTTTGACGCCAGTGATATCAGCGCCCAATGCAGCGGCTTTTTTAACCGATAAGTCCTCAAGCAAGCGCTGCAATAATTTATCATGAATACTGATGTCATCCGCATCCTGCACCACATTCACGCCAGCGACGACCACGACTATCTCACCGCGCTGTTGATTGTCATCAGCTTTGACAAATTCCACCAAATCCCCAAGAGTGCTTTTATGGACAGTCTCAAAGGTCTTAGTCAATTCACGGCAAAAAGTGACTTCACGATCTGCGCCAAATATAGTCGCCATGTCTTCTAAACTGGCGATAATACGGTGCGGTGCTTCATAAAATATCAGCGTTTCGGTACGTGAGTTTAATGCTGCTAATTGCTTTTGGCGACCGTGGGTTTTGGCGGGTAAAAACCCAATAAAGCTAAAGCGGTCTGAGGGCAGTCCTGCGACTGACAGTGCAGCAATGGCAGCAGAGGCACCAATGATAGGAGAGACTCTAACGCCTGCGGCATGAGCGGCCTGTACCAGTTGATAACCTGGATCACTGATGAGTGGCGTACCAGCATCACTTATCAAAGCAACCGAATGTCCTTGCTCGATCATCTCGATAATTTTGGGTGTTTGAATGGCACTATTGTGCTCATGGTATGCCCAAAGCTTGTTATGACCTTTTTGCTTGGTCGCGGTATCAGCGTCTGTCACGTTATTATCGGTATTATTTTTAGTGTTAGGAGCTTCTGACTCTTTTTCGTCGTCGGCTTTACTGCCTTTGGTATCAATGCCAAAATGCGACAATAGCTTACCTGAGGTACGGGTGTCTTCACAGGCAATGATGGCGACTTGTTTTAAAACATCGATGGCATGCGGCGTCATATCGCTCATATTGCCAATCGGCGTGGCAACGATATATAGACAAGCTGGCATCGCGGTAGGGCTAGACATGAAAACCTCGGAGTATTAAAAGCGGGAATTAAAATATAATGTGGCGCGCTGACTGACAAAACTGGTTAAAAATAGAACTTAAGCAAAGCATAAAACACCATACCAGCATCTGCACGCGAAAGTGGCTAGTTTAGCATGATGTGCTATGATAATTCTGAAATGTTAACGAGACCCATCGACCTTATGTGCAGTCATAAACCTTTGAACCTCACTTCACCAAGGCAGCGTCAAGGCAGTCTGTTTGAGCAGCAGGCGTGTGAGTTTTTACAATCGCAAGGATTGATTTTGATTGCCCAAAATTGGCAGCAGCCCAAAGTGGGTGAGCTGGATTTGATTATGCTGGAGACAGGTTCAGCATGGTCAACATTGGTATTTATCGAAGTGCGTCAACGGCAGCGTTCAGGTTTTGGTGGTGCTGCACTGAGCGTGACGGCAAGCAAACAACGTAAAGTGATTAGAACGGCGCAATATTTTTTGCAACAGCATCCTGAGTATGAGGATTATGACTGCCGGTTCGATGTCATCGCTTATGATACGGTAGGTACTCATATTAAGACTAGTGGTCAAAACATAGCAAATCAACCACAATGGCTCAAAGGTGCTTTTATAGCAGATACGTGATATTAGGATGCAAAAGCTACCCAACTAGAAGGTAGTAAGTACTTATCATCGAGTGAGCGTTACCAAAAACCTAACCGCTGATAGTAAAAATTAAGTAAAGTAGCTAAGTTGTTATTAACTGAATTAACAGTTGTCAAAACAAATGTTATTAGATTAAAACTGGCTCAATCAATTGACTTTATACGATCGTCACACTCATGTTCTAAGAGGTAAATCATGACACGGATGCATTTGCGCACTGCTATTTTTGGCTCATCACGCCGCACCGCGATAGGCGTTATGCTAATGACCAGCATCGTTACTACGGGCTGTACCACCAATTATTTGACCAATAGTACAGAAGGTACGTATGGTGTGCCGATGACAGAGCGTACCATTCCGCAGCGACTACTGGATCGCAGTATCGAACATACCGTTAAAATCAATGTTTATGGGTTAAAAGAAGACCTGCAACAAACCAGCCGTATGGGTATTGATAGCTTTAATAGTGAAGTGTTATTGACAGGTGAAGTACCCACTGAAGCCATCAAACTAGAAGTCGAAAAAGTCGTCAGCTCTATGCCAGATGTGCGTCATGTCTATAATGAGCTAAACGTCAGCGCGTCTAAAGGCTATAGCTCGACGGTTCATGATGGCTATATCACCTCAAAACTGCTGGCAAAAGTCGCCGCGAGTGATGGCGTCAAAGCCTCACAGATCAAAGCAGTGACCAATGATGGTGTGGTTTATATCATGGGACGTATGACACCGACTCAGCAGAGTCACCTAATCGATATCGCCAATAGCACCGTTGGTGTGACTGAGCTGGTGCTGCTGACGACCGTCGTTGATGACAGGGGCGTAAAGATAAGTAAAGACGACATTATGTCTGAAAATAACTTGGTAAATCCTGCTTCAGTACCAGTCGTTGTGGACGGGGTAGCTGCTGCTAGCGTTAATAATTCTGAAGCGCCAGCGTCCGTTGCTACATCGACTCCTATCGTCGTGACCGAAGATGGCACAACCGTTGAGCAACCATCATCAAGCCCATATATAGACCTGTATCAAGATCCGTAAAAAGTGTTCTAAAACACAGCTGTTATTTATTAATAAAACAAAAAAACAGTGGCTAAATAGCTTGTAGCGTAAGCTATTTGCCCCGTCAGTTTAAACCGTGTTTAATGACAAGAAACCTAAACACTGTTAACAGGAAAAACACGAGAACTTCTGAGCCAGCCAGTAAGATATAAAAAGCGAAGAATAGACAAGACAGTACTAGGGCGTGTCTTCATTTCAAAAATGGCGATAAAAATGAGATAAATTGCCGTCAAACAAGAAAAATAGCGTAGATAATATCGGGATATTAACCAGCTATTTGACGATGTTTGGCAATATTTATCCATTTTTAGCCCATTTAGATGACTATTGAGTGAATTGAAGACACGCCCTAGTGCTTATTTTATAAAAGGACTATCGCAGTGCTGTTACTTTTGACTCATGTATAAATATAATAGGGATACTGGCAATGAAGGATGCAAACAAGCACTTAGAATATAATAAAAGCCGTCAAAAAATAAATAATGAAAGCATGACTAATAATACTGCTAGCAAAGTAGGCATTCTAAAATTCACAGGTGTCGCCGCCTTAGCACTGGGTAGCGTTGCGCTAGCCACCCAGAATGCGCAAGCCCTATCGCCACTCGCTATCGTCAATGGCATTACTGCTAGTGGCGGCGTTGGCGTCAGCAAAAACATTCTCTATGGTGATGAGCCCGATCAAGATTTGGATATTTATTATCCCAAGCCATTAGCACAAGCGATGAAAGCCCAAAGCGCCATCAATGATGGTGCGATTAATGATAGCTATCCGATGGTGGTGTTTGTCCACGGTGGCTCATGGGAGAGTGGTAGTAAAGAACAGTATGCCTTTGTCGGTCAGAGTTTGGCGCAAGCAGGTTATGTCACCGCCGTAATTAATTATCGTAAAGCGCCTGAGCATGTGTACCCTGATTATGTCAAAGATACGGCGCAAGCGATTGCTTGGAGTATCAATAATGCTCCGAGCCTACATGCTGATCCTAAACGCTTGGCGGTAATTGGACATTCTGCTGGTGCATTTAACGCGGTTGCAGCGGTCGCCAATGAAGATTTTTTAGCGCCTTATGGTATTAAGCCAAAGGATATTACCGCGGTCGTGGGTATTGCTGGTCCTTATAGTTATGACTTCCGTAAATTTGATAGCGCCACCGCCTTTGCTGCTGATGCTACGCCAGACGAGGTCATGCCAGACCGTCAAATCAAAGGCGAGCAGCCCCCGTATTTGTTGTTGACTGCCGAAAAAGACAAAGTAGTGTACGCGACCAATACGATTAAAATGACTAAAGCGTTGCAAGAGGCGGGCGTCACCGTAGAAAACGGTGAAATAAAAGGTGCCAGTCATGCGACCAGTATTGGTGCGATGGCACCGCCGCTACGTTGGGTCAATGATGTACGCGCGCAGATACTGACGTACTTGGATAAAATGCTCAAATAATGGACGGCAATCAGAAGTTAGGTGCAGTTGCGTAAGACAGTACTGTAAGATGCTTAAACTCTTGTTATAATGTCGTCACTTTAAATCTATACCCTATCTGACACTTTAAGGCAGAATATTCTATGAGCATGAACGCTGATGATTTGATTGCATTTTTACAGACTCACTTCCCAGACGCTTTTATTCAAGCTGCCAATCAAGGTAATAAGTTTGATGTACGCGTGGTTGATGCCAGTTTTGAAGGTAAGCGTGCCGTGCAACGTCAGCAGGCGATTTATGCATTAGTCAATGATAAGATCGCCAGTGGCGATATTCATGCGCTCAATATTCAAGCGCTGACGCCTGCTGAATGGGAAGTTCAATCCAAAGGCTAGACCGTTATACATATGATTGGGCTTATTAGACTGGCTATTATGTTGGCTGGGTGTGATTGGTCTGATTTTCACTATTTTTAATACTCATCGTTAGGTTGTCACTTCTATGGATCAATTTTTAATCACTGGTAGTAGTCGTATCGCAGGGGAAGTTACTATCTCAGGCGCCAAAAATGCTGCTTTGCCGTTACTTGCCGCTATGATATTGGCCGAGACGCCAACGACATTGCACAATGTGCCATCGTTACAAGATGTGCGGACCTTGATTGAATTGATCGGTGGCATGGGTATCAAAATCCAAAAGCAGGACGATACTGTCACCTGCGATACCAAGAATATCGATA
The DNA here is from genome assembly GCF_052378115.1 of Psychrobacter sp. AOP30-A2-5. Taxonomy (NCBI): domain Bacteria; kingdom Pseudomonadati; phylum Pseudomonadota; class Gammaproteobacteria; order Moraxellales; family Moraxellaceae; genus Psychrobacter; species Psychrobacter sp. AOP30-A2-5. The sequence goes on from NZ_JBQSXK010000022.1 coordinate 30,295, forward strand.
ATTTCTATGCACCGTATGATTTAGTAAAGACCATGCGCGCCTCGATTTTAGTGCTTGGACCATTGCTGGCACGTTTTGGTGAGGCAGAAGTGTCATTGCCCGGCGGCTGTGCCATTGGTTCACGTCCTGTTGACCAACACCTAAAAGCCTTTGAGGCGATGGGTGCTGAAATTAGTGTCGAAAATGGCTACGTAAAAGCACAAGCGCCAAAAGGCGGTAAGCTGATTGGTTGTAACTACTCTTTTGATATGATTACCGTGGGCGGTACCGAAAACGTCATTATGGCAGCCGCACTTGCCAAAGGTACGACCGTTTTAGGTAATTGTGCCCTTGAGCCAGAAGTCGTTGATTTGGCCAATATGTTGGTTGCAATGGGCGCTAAAATCAGCGGTATCGGTACTTCGATCATGACCATCGAAGGCGTTGAGCGCTTACACGGTTGTGAGTATTCGGTGGTACCAGATCGTATCGAAACAGGCTCATACCTTGCTGGCGCACTCATGACGCGTGGCGATGTGTTGACTAAAAACACCTCTGCGCTATTACTAACACCTGTGTTAGAAAAATTCGAAGACATGGGTGCCATTATTACCACTGGTGATGGTTGGATTCGTGCGCAGATGAAAGGTCGCCCTAAAGCGGTTGATATCCGTACTCAGCCGCATCCAGGTTTCCCAACCGATATGCAAGCGCAGGTCATGGCTATTGCGTGTCTGGCGGATGGTACGAGTACCTTTATCGAAAACATTTTTGAAAACCGCTACATGCATGTCCCTGAGCTTAATCGTCTAGGCGCTTCTATCCAAGTAGATGGTCATACGGCCGTAGTAAAAGGCGTCGAAAACTTCACCGCGGCCCCTGTGATGGCGACTGATTTACGTGCGTCTATGTCATTGGTGATGGCAGCGGCAACTGCTGAAGGTGAAAGTTTAATCGACCGCATTTATCATATCGATCGTGGTTATGAGCATGTCGAAGAAAAGCTGCGTGCGCTTGGGGTCAATATCGAACGTATCAATACTAATGACTAGTATCGATTTACTTATCAAATCCATGACCTCAATGATTGATACGATTGGCGTTGATATGAATAGCTTAGTAATCTAGCACTATTAGTAACCTACCACTAAAAGCCCCCTTCAGCGGGGGTGTTAACTGCACATGGACATGATGTCATTATGACTGAAGCAAGCAATAGCCTACCAAATGATGGTTTATTAAATGAAGTAAATGATGAGTTTTCAGGCTTAACACTGGCCTTATCAAAAGGTCGTATTCTAGAAGAGACCATGCCACTGCTACGCGCAGCTGGTGTTGAGTTATTAGAAGATCCTGAAGCCTCACGCAAACTTATTTTTCCAACCTCAAACCCCAATGTGCGTGTATTAATTTTGCGTGCCAGTGATGTGCCAACCTACGTTGAGCATGGCGCGGCTGACTTTGGGGTGGCGGGTAAAGATGTGTTGCTTGAGCATGGTGCCAACCATGTCTATGAGTTACTTGATTTGCAAATTGCTCAGTGTAAGTTGATGACAGCTGGCGTGAAAGATGCGCCGCTACCCAATCGTCGCCTACGTATTGCGACCAAATACGTCAATGTTGCCCGCGCTTACTTTGCCAGCCAAGGTCAGCAAGTGGATGTGATTAAACTGTATGGCTCTATGGAGCTTGCGCCGTTGGTCGGATTGGGTGATTTGATCGTCGATGTGGTTGATACAGGTAATACGTTGCGCGCCAACGGTCTTGAAGCACGCGACCATATTTGCGATGTGTCCTCACGCCTTATCGTCAATCAAGTGAGCTACAAGCGTAAATTTGCGTTACTTGAGCCGATTTTAGATAGCTTTAAAAACAGTATTGCCAGCGCTTCATAAATTAATTCCCAATGAATCAATGTCTTATCAAATGGTACTAATCATTGGTAATCTCAAGCATTGTCATACAAATTTTTAAACCAGTTTAGCGCTATAAGATAGATATAGCGTGCTAAACTGGTTTTGTTGTATTTGCTTGCCAGAAAGTATGAGATTAGTATAATCTGAACAAACTAAATATATAGAAACTGGTATATCAGCCATCACAATTATTATTAATACTCAATACCCCTCATTTTTACATCGCTAATTTTCAGCAGTCTTTTATGCTCAGATATAGGATTAAGTCATGCGCCAACTAAGTACCCAAGATGCCGATTTTGACAGTCAATTGACAGAGTTACTTGCATTTGAAACCGTCAATGATGTCGATTTGTTAAAGACCGTTGATGATATCATCGCGCAAGTTCGGCATGATGGCGATCGCGTCGTACTGGCGTTAACCCAGCAATTCGATCAGCATCCAGCGACAACGATGCAAGAGTTAGAGCTGTCTAAAGAGGCGCTTGCTGAAGCGTTTGCGAATCTTGATGATACAGTAAAATTGGCATTGACCACCGCAGCAACGCGTGTGCAGACCTTTCATGAACGCCAAGTACAAGAGACTTGGCAGTATGAAGATGAGCTTGGTAATCGCTTGGGTCAAAAAGTGACGCCGCTTGATCGCGTTGGTATTTATGTGCCTGGTGGTTTGGCCTCTTATCCATCTTCTGTATTGATGAATGCCATTCCTGCCAAAGTGGCGGGTGTTAAAGAGGTCATCATGGTGGTGCCAGCGCCAAAAGGCGTGCTCAATCCATTGGTATTGGCAGCTGCGCATTTAGCACAAGTCGACCGTGTCTTTACTATCGGCGGTGCGCAAGCGGTTGCTGCCTTGGCATATGGTACCGAAACGATTCCAGCGGTGGATAAGATCACTGGCCCTGGTAATAAATATGTTGCTGCCGCCAAGCGGGCAGTATTTGGTCAAGTTGGGATTGATATGATCGCGGGTCCCTCTGAAGTATTGGTATATGCAGAGGGCGAGGCGCAAGACCGTGCTGATTGGTTGGCGATGGATTTATTGTCACAAGCCGAACATGACCGTATCGCTCAAGCTATCTTTGTCACGACCAGTGAACAGCAGCTTGCAGACGTAGCGGCTGAGATTGAAAAAGCCTTGGCAGAGTTGCCAAAAGCCGATATCGCCCGCGATTCGCTAAAAAATCGTGGCGCACTTATTTTAGTCAAAGACCGCGTGGAAGGTATGGTGGTGATTAATAGGGTTGCCCCAGAACATTTAGAGTTGTCAGTTGATCATCCTGATGCGCTACTCAACGATATTCGTCATGCAGGTGCTATTTTCATGGGACGTCACACGCCTGAGGCGATTGGTGACTACTGTGCAGGACCCAATCACGTGTTGCCAACCTCTGGCACTGCGCGTTTCTCTTCACCGCTAGGTGTTTATGATTTCCAGAAGAAATCATCGATTATTTATTGTACTGAAGCCGGTAGTAAGCCATTGGCTGAGACCGCAGATATTTTAGCGCAACGTGAGGACTTAGAAGCCCATGCGCGCTCAGCCCGTTATCGTTATCAGTAACGTGGCTTAATGATTACGTTTGAATTGTACTTTTGAGATTTATATTTAATAATTTATGTGGCTAATAGTAGGATAACTTATGAGTGAGTTAAAGATAGACACCAGACTTTGGTCATCTAAAGCGCGTAATTTGTCACCTTACGTTCCTGGTGAGCAGCCTCAGCATGAAAATTTATGCAAATTAAATACCAATGAAAACCCATTCCCGCCGTCACCGAAAGTAGGCGAGGCAATCGCAAAAGTCCTAGAGCAGCAAGCGGATGATCTGCGTTTATATCCAGCGCCTGAGTCTGATGATTTGCGTGCCGCATTGGCACAACTCTATGATATTGATATCAACCAAGTATTTGTTGGCAATGGCTCTGATGAAGTATTGGCACTAGTATTTGCCAGCTTTTTCCTAAAAGAGCGACCTGTTTTAGCACCCGATATCAGCTATAGTTTCTATCCAGTCTATGCGCAGACCTTTGGTATCGAGCTGGTACAAATTGCCTTGGAAGAAGATTTTAGTATTGATCCTGATGCTTATCGCCAGCCTTGTAGCGGCATCATCATTGCCAATCCAAATGCCCCAACTGGACTGCTATTATCGCTTGCCGATATTCGCAAGCTGGCTAGTGAGCACTCAAATTCAGTGATTGTAATTGATGAAGCTTATATTGATTTTGCGCGGGCAGTTGACGGTAGCTCAGATGCAGAAATTTCAGCAGTGAGCCTAATTAATGAGTTTGACAACATTCTTGTGACCCAAACCTTTTCAAAGTCACGTTCGCTTGCTGGATTGCGCGTCGGTATGGCTTTTGGTAATGCCTCATTGATTGAAGCCTTAACCCGTATGAAAAATAGCTTTAATAGCTATCCACTGGATAAGCTGGCGCAAGTAGGGGCGACTGCCAGTGTATTGGATGTTGAGTATTTTACCCAGACCTGCCAGCAAGTCATCGACTTACGCCAATCTCTCACAGCAGAGCTGACAGTGTTAGGTTTTGATGTGTTGCCATCGCATGCCAACTTTGTCTTTGCCCGCCCTAAAGAGGGTAATGCTAATACGGTAGCGAAGGCGTTACGTGAGCAAGGCATCATCGCCCGTCATTTTGACAAGCCACGCATCAATGAGTATTTGCGTATCACTACCGGTACAGCAGAGCAAAACAACCGTTTGATAGATGCTCTACAGATGTTGCAGAAAGAGGCTGAAATCATTGCTGATTAATATCTGGTTCGCGATTTAAATCTTGATAATTGCATCACGATGCTTGTATTGATAAAAAAGCCTGCCAACATTATGTTGAGCAGGCTTTTTTATGGATTTCTCTGGTCGTACTTTTATAATAACCTTAAGGATGTTTGTGGATATTTTCTTGAGTTAAAACGCTTAATAGATTACCGACTTTATCCAAACATTCTTGGTATTCAGCATCGCAATCAGAGGCGACAGTGATACCACCGCCTGCCCATAAGCTGATATATCTTTTTTTATCCAACTCATTATGTGATGAAGTGTTAGCTTGCAGCGTACGAATGAGTACATTCCATTGACCACTACCATCAAAGTTCATATAGCCCAATGTGCCGCAATAAGCACCGCGCGGCGCAGTTTCTAGTTCAGATATAATCTCCACCGCCCGCTTTTTTGGTGTGCCAGTAATCGAGCCAGCAGGCAAACTACCAAACAAAACGGCGAGTGGGTGAGTGTCCGTCTGTAATTCTGCGGTAATAGTGCTGACCATATGGTGCACATTACTAAAACTCTCAATCGCGAATAACTGCGGCACTTTTACGCTGCCTATCTTGGCATATTTACCCAAGTCATTACGCAATAAATCGACAATCATCACATTTTCGGCACGATCCTTTTCACTATCAGTCAGTTGCTGTTTATAAGCATGGTCTTGTTGAATATTGGTGCTGCGCGGCATAGTCCCTTTGATGGGCTTAGTGATGATATGGTGCTTGCCAGTATTGATATCCTTGGTAAATGTAAAAAACAACTCAGGTGAGCAGCTCAATAATTCAAACGGATGCTGGGACGTATTATTTTTGATTTCACGGTTAAAGGGATTAACCGCTAAATATCCGGCAAAAGGTGCTTGAGTATTACGATATAAAGCAGGTAAATAATCAATCAGCATCGGCAAAGCGCTATTATCGCTAGGGTTATGATCAAAAAAACCTTGCCATTCTTGGGTTAGGTTGATTTGATAACAGTCGCCTTGCTGTAGATATTTTTGGGTTTGATTGAATGCTTGTTGATAGTCTTGTTTGCGCCATCGTGACTTTAATACTAAAGGAGCAGGCAGTGGTGATGCTGTCAGTTGCGTTTTATTGAGACAGTTATCAGCCAGATTTTTATCTACTATATCTAAATAAGAGACAAGTGCCGTGATCATTTTATTTTTTTGCTGATTATCAGAGTCGTTTTCAGAGTCGTTAGCAGTTGCCTTTATCGTTAATTCCCAACCCGTGTTGCCATGATCTCCATCAGGTGCTAGGTAAATATCATAATGTCCTAATACGGCACAAGGCTGTGCTGCTCGCTCAATTTTGGCGGCTGGGCTTAGCTCATGAGCCGCAATATCATAACCAATAAAACCTATCAGACCATGATGATAACTTGGTTTTTCATTTAAATCGCTTACAGATTCTGAGGTTTCATTATCAGTCTCATAAGTTTGACTATAACTGATTAATTCATCTTGCCAGTCGCTATAACTCATATGAGTGATATCATTGTGAACGGCGTCACGATAGGTTTTTGTGACTGGATAAAGAACTGCTTGTTCGTTCGAATCAGGCGTGTTTTCAGCACAATCTTGAACAGACCAGCTTACTTTTGGCAATAAGCCAATCACCGGTCGGCCATCATTGTTGAGCCAAACCAATTGCCAGTTTGCCTTAGTATCTTGTGCGATTAAATACTGCTGTAGCAGCGGCATAAGTTCTGCAGCCGATAGGTCACCAAAACGCCAGCTAGGTTTATTAGCTGGCGATGGATCAGACATTATTTGCTCAGTTTTGAGAGGATGTGCTGCGAGCATAGTTAGGCGTCAAACTTTTTAATGATTAATGTGGCATTAGTACCGCCAAAGCCAAAGCTGTTGCTCATTAGTGTCTCAAGCTTGGCTTCACGCATTTCGGTGACAATATCAAAGCCTTCAGCCGCAGGGTCTAAATTATCAACATTGATACTGGGCGCAATGAAGCCTTCTTCTAGCATCAACAAGCAATAAATCAGCTCTTGCGCACCAACGGCACCAAGGCTGTGACCTGTCATAGATTTGGTAGAGCTGATCGCAGGTACTTGACTGATATCATCGCCAAATGCTTTAGCAATGGCTTTAAGCTCAGTGATGTCACCAAGTGGCGTACTAGTACCGTGGCTATTGATATAGTCGACAGTTTGCAAACCAGCTTCGGCTAGTGCTTGCTGCATACAGCGCACGGCACCTTCACCACTTGGCGCAACCATTTCAGCACCATCAGAGCTGGCACCATAACCGACGATTTCAGCCAGTATGTTGGCACCACGTGCTTGGGCATGCTCTAGACTTTCAACCACGACCATCGCACCACCAGCAGCAATTACAAAGCCATCACGATCTTTATCATAAGCTCTTGAGGCGCGCTGCGGTGTCTCATTATACTGCGTACTGACTGCACCCATCGCATCAAACATACAAGACTGTGTCCAATGTTCCGCTTCACTACCACCCGCGAGTATCACATCTGCTTTGCCTAACTGAATAAGTTCAGCCGCATGACCGATACAATGGGTTGAGGTGGCACAAGCAGAGGTGAGCGAGTATGATACGCCTTGGATTTTTAGACCTGTAGCAAGCGCCGCTGATACTGAGCTGCCCATTGTTTTTGGCACAGCCATCGCGCCGACACCGCGCAGACCTTTATCCCGCATGGCATCTATGGCATTGACAATATTCTCTGTCGACGCGCCGCCAGAGCTTGCGACCACGCCCACGCGTGGATTATTATTGATGGTTTCAAGCGACAAACCAGACTGCTCAATGGCGTTTAAAGCACTAACATAAGCGTATAGACTGGCATCACTAAAGAAGCGTTTTAACTTACGATCGATACCACTGGTATCAAGCGTCGACTGGTCGATACTACCGCTAACGTGTGATTTAAACCCATGCTCAGCATAAGCCTCATTAAATGTAATGCCAGACTGCCCTTGCTTTAGAGCGGCAGTAACCGTGGCTAAATCATGTCCGATACAAGAGACGATCCCTGCTCCAGTGATAACAACGTGGCGCATATTCTATTCCTTATGAGTAACGATTTTTCACAATCACTTTTAATAATCGTTTTTAAGTATGTATTTCTATTATTTAATATTAGGATGTATTGAGCGTCAAAGCCTCATTTTACAATCATTGTGATGATCATAGTAAAACTATATGCTTGGTCACTGATTATCTATAAGTAACGGATTACTTATAAATACAAGTACAAGTGTACTGTGAGTTATGGCACATGATAACGTATCGAGCGTCCAAAATCTTTGTACAAGTGCAAAATAACGACAAAATCGCGCTTGCTATCTAAAACCATCTAAAAAGACTATTTGGTTGAAGACAGCTTATCTGATGGTATCAATCATACATCAAGTGATACTTTTGGATACAAAATTTGTGATTGCGATAACATTGTTCGCACTGACATCGATTATAGTGATTGACTAGAATGTCACATCTATTATTATAAATCGCTTACAATAAAACAAAATTACTCATCACATTAAGGACATCACGATGGCGAAGCGTAGCACTCTCTCTAAAGGTATCACTACCGTTGGCTCTTTTACTCGCAATAATCTAGAGCGCATGGGCGCTATGATTGATAGCATGAATGCTAAGACGGGAAAACCGCGTCAATACAAAGCAGTCAACTTAGGCGATGAAGACTATCAGCAGGATTTGTTCCGTGAGCAAACGTTAAAAGCCACTCAGCAATTATTGGGGCCACGTTTTGCCACTTACGGTAAATATGCCAAAAAAGTAGTGCCAAACAGTTTTTTTCAGTCGACGGTCGATGGGGCTTTTGCACAAGTGGCAAACCTTGCGTCTAATTGGAGTCAGATTGATTTACCTAATGAGCATCGTTTCGCCAATATCGCAAGCTTGGATGATGAAGAGCGTTATGCATTAGCCACTGATATCGCCAATCAAAACCGTGCATTGGCAACGATAGGGGGCTTAACAGGTTTGGCTGGGCTTCCTGGTTTACTGGCTGATACACTTTGGCTTTTATTGGTATCATTACGTACCGTCTATCAGTTGGGTGCTGTCTACAATAAACCCCTCACAGGTAAGCAAGGCGTTAAAATGGCTTATGAGCTGCTAGCGAATGCTGATCTGAGCAAGATGCAAGAAAAACAAGCATTGCTAGCAGGTATTGGTATCGGCAAAGGCTTATTGGATAATGCCCAAAGCAGTGGTCTACACAATGAGCTAAAAAACCTAGGTCTAAAGGATAAAAACGTCAACTTTTATGCAGAACAAGTTGACAGCATTGCCAGTCAGGTCGGTATTGACTTGGATAAAATCAATTTAACATGGATACGCAAATTCTTACCAGTTACCGCTGTTATCGTTGGTATGCGCTACAACAGCCAGCTCATTGATGAAGTGATTGGCGTGGCTCAAGCGACTTTTGCCCCAGAAGCCAAACTTGCCAATCGTGCAATCACTGATGATAGCGGTAATGAAGCTAAGGTAAACAAAACAGCTGACAATGACAAGCAGCAAGATGCTGAGAAAGAGTCAAGCAAGGATACCGATAGCAAGAAAGATACTGCTGAAGAAAAAAACAACCATCAAGAAGCTGATGAAAAGATCGTGAAAGAAACGCAGAAAAACGACAATGACAACAATGACAAGCAAGGCAGTCAGAACAAATCCTCTGACAGCAAATCAAACAAGACGGCTAACAAGAAAAGCAAATAAGGGCGTCTAAATAATCAGACTTAAGTACCTTCTGTCTTAAGCTAGCTTATATCATAGAAGGATTATGAGCTGGATATCTACTACTAATTTTGGCGATAGTGTCTTCTTTCTCTTGAAAAACAAGATAATATCGCCATTTAGTACTTATAAATTGCTATTTATTTATAGTCAAACATCTTATTTAAATCGTTCGTGACGCTACTTTCGATATACTGTATGACAATCTACTTTTTAGCTGATTTTTAACTAAAAATAGATAAAGTGTTATAGTAGTAGGGTGAATGCATATCTATCAAATGTTGTAAAGTGCAATCACGCATAAGTGGTTGAAATAGCAGCAACAACTCTTTATAATACACTGTCCTAAAAATGGGTGTACCAAAATCTGTCGTTAAAGTCAGATGGATGGTGCGTTTCCCCATTTTTTTGTTTTATACCAAACGGGAGAAGGATGCCTCATGGCAACAACTAACCAATTGATTCGTAAAGGTCGCAAAACCATCAAGGAAAAGTCAAAAGTTCCTGCGTTGGAAGCGTGCCCACAACGTCGTGGTGTATGTACTCGCGTATATACTACTACCCCTAAAAAACCTAACTCGGCCATGCGTAAAGTATGTCGTGTACGTTTGACTTCAGGTTATGAAGTATCAAGCTATATCGGCGGCGAAGGTCATAACCTACAAGAGCACAGTGTTGTTCTTATCCGTGGTGGTCGTGTAAAAGATCTACCAGGTGTACGTTATCACACCGTTCGTGGTGCATTAGATTGCGCAGGCGTTAAAGACCGTAAGCAAGGTCGCTCTAAATATGGTGCTAAGAAGCCTAAAGTTTAATAACTAATCGTTATTAGCTAAGCTTTTTTATACCAAACATTAACTGTGCATGGGTCTGGTGTTGACAGTATTATTAAATTAGTAATTCACTGTTAAAACATACCGCCGTGCAGTAAGGCTGACTGACAACTCGATATAACGCCATCCAATATTAATTGGTGCGAGATTGTGAATGTCAGACACTCCTGAAGAAAAGGATATTTATTATGCCAAGACGTCGCGTCGTTGCTACCCGTGAGATCCTACCGGATCCTAAGTTTGGTAGCCAAACTGTTGCAAAATTCATCAACCATGTAATGAGTCATGGTAAAAAATCTACTGCTGAGCGTATCGTTTACGGTGCACTTGAAACAGTAAGCGAAAAACGTAAAATCGAAGATCCAGTATCTTTCTTCGAAGAAGTTTTAGAAAATGTACGCCCAATGGTAGAAGTGAAAGCTCGCCGCGTTGGTGGTGCAACCTACCAAGTACCAATGGAAGTACGCCCCTCCCGTCGTACTGCCTTGGCTATGCGTTGGTTAGCTGAAGCTGCTGCTAAGCGTTCTGAAAAATCAATGGCTTTGCGTTTGGCTGGCGAATTGAATGATGCTGCTGATGGCAAAGGCGCTGCTATGAAAAAGCGTGACGAAGTTCACCGCATGGCAGATGCTAACAAAGCGTTCTCTCATTACCGCTTCTAAGCTACTGTTTATTAGTAGTAGCTTTAGATTAGCTGGCTGAAGTCAGCTAATCTTACATTGTTATTTATTCTATTGATTGCCGCCATCGTTTATCTTGTTGTAAGTAGTTTTTGACTATCAACAACGAGATGGCGGACATCTATCAAGATGTCTCTCTTAATTAAGTATGCTTGTCACAAGAGAGCATCCCAAATCTGATGCCGCACTATTCTTAGTATTTGCTCTTTTTTTGTCCGTATTAGGCTTAATAATCAGTAAGTAATATGAAGCTGACCGCTTTGTCATAGAGTATGAGGTAGAGACACAATACATTATTATATACACGACTTTTCCTAGGAAAACACTATGGCTCGTAAAACTCCCCTAAAACGCTATCGCAACATTGGTATCTCAGCGCACATCGATGCTGGTAAGACAACCACTACTGAGCGTGTTTTATTTTATACCGGTGTTAGTCACAAACTTGGTGAAGTACATGATGGCGCAGCCACTATGGACTGGATGGAGCAAGAACAAGAGCGCGGTATTACTATTACCTCAGCAGCGACGACTTGTTTTTGGTCAGGTATGGCAAAACAGTTTGACGAACATCGTATCAACATCATTGACACCCCAGGTCACGTTGACTTCACGATCGAAGTTGAACGTTCTATGCGTGTACTTGATGGCGCTTGCATGGTTTACTGTGCAGTAGGCGGCGTTCAGCCACAGTCTGAGACCGTATGGCGTCAGGCAAATAAATATAAAGTTCCACGTCTTGCATTTGTAAACAAAATGGATCGCGTTGGCGCTGATTTCTATCGTGTTATTGAGCAGATCAAAACTCGTCTAGGCGGTAATCCTGTGCCATTGGTTATTCCAATTGGTAAAGAAGATGATTTCGAAGGCGTTATCGATCTAGTTACGATGAAAGCTCTTTATTGGGATGAAGCATCTCAAGGTATGGAGTTTGAAGAGCGCGAAATCCCAGCTGAATTACAAGAAAAAGCAGAAGAGTATCGTGAGATTCTTGTAGAAAATGCGGCTGAAGCAACAGAAGAATTGATGAATGAGTATCTAGAAAATGGCGAGTTGTCTGTAGAGCAGATCAACGTTGCTATTCGTCAATTGACTATTGATAACCAAATCATTCCATTACTTTGTGGTACTGCCTTTAAGAACAAAGGTGTACAAAAGATGTTGGATGCGGTTATTCAGTATCTTCCAGCACCAATGGATGTACCTGCTATTAAAGGTATCCTTGATGACAAAGATGAAACTGAAGGCACTCGTGAAGCTTCAGATGAAGCGCCATTCTCAGCTTTAGCATTTAAAATCATGAATGACAAATTCGTTGGTAACTTAACCTTCGTTCGTGTTTATTCAGGTGTTTTAACGCAAGGCAGCAGTGTTTATAACCCAGTCAAAATGAAGCGTGAGCGCGTTGGTCGTATTGTACAGATGATGGCTAACTCTCAAGAAGAGTTGCAAGAAATCCGTACTGGTGATATCGCTGCATTGGTCGGCATGAAAGACGTAACGACTGGTGATACGCTATGTGATGAGCAAAATGTTATCACGCTTGAGCGCATGGAATTCCCAGATCCAGTTATCAGCTTAGCGGTTGAACCTAAGACCAAAGCTGACCAAGAAAGAATGTCAATCGCTTTAGGTCGTTTGGCGAAAGAAGATCCATCGTTCCGTGTACATACTGACGAAGAGTCTGGTCAGACGATCATCAGTGGTATGGGTGAGCTGCATCTAGAGATTCTTGTTGATCGTATGAAGCGTGAGTTTAACGTTGAAGCGAACATCGGTGCGCCGCAGGTTGCTTATCGTGAAACGATTCGTAACACGGTTGAGCAAGAAGGCAAATTCGTACGTCAGACTGGTGGTCGTGGTAAATTCGGTCACGTTTGGTTACGTCTTGAGCCACTTGATCCAGCAGGCGATACTGAATATGAATTCGCTGAAGAAGTTGTTGGTGGTACTGTACCGAAAGAATTCCATGGTGCTGTTGATAAAGGTATCCGAGAACGCATGAAAAATGGCGTACTTGCTGGTTATCCAGTGGTTGGCGTAAAAGCGACCTTGTATGACGGTTCTTATCATGACGTCGATTCGGATGAGCTATCATTTAAGATGGCTGGTTCTATGGCATTCAGAAAAGGCTTCATGGCAGCAGATCCAGCGCTACTTGAGCCAATCATGAAAGTTGAAGTTGAAACGCCTGAAGATTATATGGGCGATATCATGGGCGATCTTAACCGTCGTCGTGGTTTGGTACAGGGTATGGAAGACCTACCTGGCGGTACTAAGCAGATCCGTGCCGAAGTGCCATTAGCAGAAATGTTTGGTTATGCCACACAAATGCGCTCAATGTCACAAGGCCGTGCTACTTATTCAATGGAATTCCAAAAGTACGCTGAGATTCCAAAATCAGTTGCTGCTGACATCATCTCTAAATTCAACAATAAAGATGATGACGAGTAAGTAATCGTCTATTAAATATGACAATGTAGCTATTATCTCTATGTTGTCATAGAAGAATACGCCAATAATTGGTTAAAAGACTTGTTATTGGCGGTGATTTTCTTATAATATCTGCACATTAGTATGTGTACCCTTTTAACAATTATCTTAATGTGGTCAAGATCGTCTTTGTTATCGTATTTATACGAGCTTAGCATTTGACC
>NZ_JBQSXK010000023.1:0-43224 GCF_052378115.1 Psychrobacter sp. AOP30-A2-5
ATGTTTCAATTTTTTAGCATATTCTTCAAGTCATCCATAGTGATACCTTTATTTCTAAGTACCTCTACAAGTTCTTGAGTATCAGCTGAATGAAGACTACTAGAATGCTTACTGTTTAATGACTTCTCAATCTGCTGACGAGCTGTCTGAAAGTCTACGACTTCGCCTTTATCTCTGAGCAAGTCTAGAAAATCTGCCCAGACTTGCATGATTTTACGGCGCTCTTCTAAATGCTGCGCGTGGTTATAAACTGCGCGAATGCTGCTTTTCTTATCATGTGCCATCTGCTTTTCGATGGCATCTCCCATATAGCCAAGCTCGTTTAGGTTAGTTGAGGCAATATGTCGGAATCCATGACCAGTTTGCTTTCCAGCGTAGCCAAGGATGTCTAAAGCATTATTAATGAACTCTTCGCTATAAGGCTGGTGCATACCAGTATGGTAGAACACGTATTCGTATTGTCCTGTAATGGATTTCATTTCTTTCAAAACTGCTAGCATTTGATCTGATAGAGGAACAACATGCTTACGCGCTATCTTAAGGTTATCGATATCGACACGCCATAGACGGTTAGGGAAGTCGATATGTTCCCACTTCATCATTCTAAGCTCAATAGTACGACAAAAAGAATATGCTAAAAACTTCATACCCAAGCGAGTTTGGTCATGACCATGATAGCCCTCAATGTCTTGCAAGAGCTTAGGTAGCTCACTAAGCTCAACATGTTTCATGTGCTTAGTTTTTGCTTTTGGATATAGCTCTTTTAACCCTTCTGTATGATTTATCTCAATTAGGCGCTCTCTCTTGGCTCTTCTAAGAATATTGCCAACGAGGTCAATAGTGCGTCTGGTTACTTCTCGTGGTGATGATCCTTCATTGTTAGTTCTGCTTTCAATCTGATCAGCCATAAATTTACAATCTTCAAATTTCACATCTTTCAAAGTAATACCTTCAAATCTTGGTAGCACGTCTTTATGCATACGGTTGTAGTCTTGTTGGTAGGTGCGAGGCTTTACGTTGCGCTCACGCTCATCTAGCCATTCAAGCGCATAATCATTGAACATTTTAGCCTGTTCATTTGCAAGCTTATCTTGACGTTTTTTATTCTTTGGATTGATCCCACTAGTTACTAAAGCTTTGATATCAGAGTTCGCTATTCTTGCTTCTGCTAAGCTTATCTGTGGGTATGCACCTAAAGTAGTTTTCTGCTGCTTACCATCAAAGCGATATGCACTTATCCAAGTCTTCGTTCCTGAGCTACGTACTAATAGCTGTAGCCCATGCTGATCACTATATTTATCTGGACGGGCAGGGGTACAATTATCAGTTGGTTTGAGCTTACGAATTTTGGCATCACTTAACATGTTGGTCTATTCCTATACCTACGAGCTATATGTTTAAAGCTTTAAGACGATTATGTTGGTCTAAGGCATATAAACCTAGATAGAATGTTGGTCTAATTGAGGTGTATATGAATAATAGACCAACGAATAGACCAACACAAGCCATGGGATAGGTGGGTAGTATTGGGTAGAGTTGGGAAACCAGCAGGCATAAAAAAAACGCTAGACGCGTTATTTATAAAGGGATGCAAAGGTATATAGGAGTGTTTGGGATAAGATAGGAAAACTAGGATTATATAAGATTGGCGGTGAAGGAGGGATTCGAACCCTCGATACGCTATTAACGCATACACACTTTCCAGGCGTGCGGTTTCAGCCACTCACCCACTTCACCGTTTTTAGACGGCTCAGTATAGCGGATACTGTCTAGAATGTCACGACTTGCACCTTATCTTTCTTTATTTACAAACGCCTGCTAGGATAGCGTATACGTAATGACAAGCATAGATGGTTGAAAGTTGAATGATAAGTTTCGGTAGGCTCAATGCCCGTTTGAAAAACAGTATTACAATGACCGTGATGGCGGTAGTCGTAAGTATAACTTTAGCGCATGCTGATGACTTTACTCAGTGTAGCGAGTCCTTTTATGGCGGTGTCTATCCTGAGTTCATTAATACCAAGCTAAGCAACAAAACCCAAGCTTTATGCATGGATGGTTTTGCCGTTATGTATTCTGGCGTATCGCGTACACCGCTTTGGTCGGCAGAATATTTGGATCGCAAGCGTTTACAACAAGCCAAAGAAATCGATCGTGAAGACAGCTTTCATGAAGAAAGTAGGTTACCAAAATCCGCACGCGCCTCATTGTCCGACTATTCAGGCTCTGGCTATGATCGCGGGCATTTAGCGCCCAATGCCGATATGGCGAATCGCAGTCAACAATATGATAGCTTTAGCCTTGCCAATATCGCCCCGCAGTCACCGCGCAACAATCGCTATATCTGGCGTAATATTGAATCAGCCACTCGCTATTTGACCCAGCAATATGTAGAAGTTTATAGCATTACAGGAGTAGCCTTTACTGGCAAAACAACCAAGCAACTGGCAGATCGTGTACTGGTGCCCAGTCATTTTTTTAAAGCCGTCTATATACCAGCGATTAATCAAGCAGGGGTCTATTATGCACCCAATGATGAGTCGGAGCGCATAGAGGTTATTAGTGTTGATGAACTCTCGACTAGAATTGGTATCGATGTGCTGCCCGTCTTGGATGCCAAAACCAAAACACAGGCATTTGATCTGCCATTAAAGGCGGGTGAAAGCTCCGAGTTGCCCGATGAGCCAACAGAAGAGCCGGCTTGGATGCTGTTTGTTTGGGCGATTCTTGAGTGGGTAATCGCCCAATTGCAAGCATAATGCCTTTGTGACACGAGTCTATATATAATAAAAGGCACAAAAAATCCAAAAATTACGCAAGATATTGTTAATAAAAAGGAGAATCAAATGATTGATCCATTTGCCAATGACCACCAAAGTATGCAAATCGGTGAGCTTATCATCGAAAACCAAACAGATAAAATTATTATATATGGCGATATTGATTTGACTCTTGATGCTACTGGATATGAGCAAGCGCAACAGTTACATGAACTAACAAGCAAGATTCTTCAGGCGTTTGAAAATAATTCCATTTACAATAATAGTCAGCATAAGTCAAAAGAAAAAGATGACCGGTTGGATAAAAATATCGACAATCCTTTTTTATAACTATTTGATATAGTTCAATTTTTATAGAAATAATAAACTATAAAAAAATTACTAGGCAAAAGCTTAAAATTGCTTATAATGAGTCAAGACATCGCTTATGTCGTATAAAATTTTGATGAGCAGTTTTTTTAGATGCGATAACCACTCCCAAAGAGTAGAAAGTCGCATAGCTGTTAATAGGAATTTTAGCGAAGGATAAGCCTAGGAGATCAGAAACATAACGTTTCGAGTAATCATTGTATGAAGGGAATCAGTCTATGAAATTATTTACCAAAACCACTCTAGCTGTTGCAGGTATCAGTTTAGCAAGCATGGCATTCGCCGCTGATCCTTTGGCCAATACCACGTGGCAGACATTTGATGAAGGTAAGCCAAAAGGTACCGTAAAGATTACTGAGTCAAACGGTGTACTAACAGGTACGCTTATCGCTACCAACTCAGCCAAAGGCAAAAAGCACGTTGGTACGACCATTATTAAAGGTTTAAAGTCTGATGGTGGTGGCAAATATAGTGGTGGTACGATTACTGATCCTGAAAAGGGCAAAGACTATCGTATGACCGCAAACTTGAGTGGCAACACCTTAAATCTAAAAGGTTATATCGGTCCATTCTCACGCAGTCAAACGTGGAAAAAGAAATAAACCTATCGTTTATTTTTAGTATTAGACCTAATATTGATAAATAAAAATCCCGCAATACCTTTTGGTAATGCGGGATTTTTAGTACATATATTTTAATATTGGCTTCAGAGCTTATCTCACAAACTCAGGATATGCTTCCATACCACACTCTGCTATATCCGCACCTTCATACTCATCTTCTTCAGATATACGCAGACCAATCACTAATTTGATAACCGCCCAAGTGATTAAGCTGGCGATGAATACCCAAGTAAAGATAGTGGCTGCACCAGCAATCTGACCTACGAACGATGCTGCTGGGTTGGTAATTGGTACGATAAGCAGACCGAACAGACCGACTACACCATGAACTGAGATAGCACCCACTGGATCATCTATTTTTATTTTATCCAATGCTAAGATAGATAGCACAACGATAACGCCAGCGATCAAACCAAACAGTGTTGCTTGTAATGCAGATGGGGTTGAGGGTTCTGCCGTGATAGCGACTAATCCTGCGAGTGCACCATTTAAGAGCATGGTTAAGTCAGCTTTGCCAAAGATGATGCGTGCTATTATTAAAGCACCAATTGCACCGCCGGCCGCTGCTGCATTGGTATTCAAAAAGACCATAGCAACCGAGTTGGCGCTGGCAATATCACCCAGTTTTAGCACCGAGCCGCCATTGAAACCGAACCAACCCATCCAGAGAATAAGTGTTCCAAGCGCTGCCAGTGGTAAGTTAGCACCTGGAATGGCGCGTATTTCACCATTAGGGCCATACTTGCCTTTACGTGCACCTAATAATAATACCCCTGCTAATGCAGCCGCAGCACCCGCCATATGGACGATACCAGAACCTGCAAAATCAGAAAAACCCATGTCGCCTAAATTGAACATACCAAATACATCATTGCCACCCCACGTCCAGCTACCCTCTAATGGATAAATGACACCAGTCATCACCACAGCAAATAATAAGAACGACCACAGCTTCATGCGCTCAGCCACCGCTCCTGAAACGATCGACATACAGGTTGCAACAAACACCACTTGGAAGAAAAAATCAGACGCAGCGGAGTAAACAGAATCACCATCAAAGCCGTTTTCAGCGGAGGCTGCTAGGGCATCTGCTACCAGCGTTTCATTACCCGCGATACCGCTCAAGAATAGGTTGCCACCATACATAATGGCATAGCCGCATATCATGTACATGGTACAAGCGGTGGCAAAAAGTGCGATATTTTTGGTTAAAATCTCAACGGTGTTTTTTGAGCGGACAAGTCCAGCTTCTAACATAGTGAAGCCTGCTGCCATCCACATGACGAGCGCCCCGCACATTAAAAAGTAAAACGTGTCAAGTGCGTACTGGAGCTCGAAGATTTGATTTTGCATGTTAATTCCCCCTTGAATTGATGCAATACAGCTATCGGTATGATCTATAAATCTGTGTCTATATGGCCTTGAGCGTTAGATAGCGTCAGGGCCTGTCTCGCCCGTACGAATACGAATGACTTGCTCGAGTGCAGTGACGAAGATTTTTCCATCACCAATCTTGCCCGTGCTAGCGATGCGAGTGATGGCTTCGATAGCAGGTTCGACCATCTCATCAATAACAGCCACTTCGACTTTTACTTTAGGTAAGAAGTCCACCACGTATTCTGCGCCGCGATAGAGTTCTGTGTGACCTTTTTGGCGACCGAAACCTTTGACTTCAGTAACAGTGACACCTTTAACACCGATGTCAGAAAGCGCTTCACGTACATCATCGAGCTTAAACGGTTTTAAGATCGCAGTGATTAGCTTCATAAAATATTCCTTATTTGTGTGATGCCGCAGGTTGATAGAAGCATTGTGGTGCATTGTATCGCTGCCATGCTTACTATTAGTCATTCAAGAACTGTGCCAATTTACTCAAGGGGGATAGGTAAGATTGGATTTGTTTGTTCAAAAACAGCCATAGTTATGGCAAAAAATACTGGTTATGCTGCAATGGTATAAACCACCGTTATGAGCATAGAGAATGCGAATTAACCTTTAGCGTTGAACTGACGAAAACTTTATTATAACCAACTTTTTAGGTGCTTGGGGAGACCATCCATCTATTTCCTGTGATGATTTGCTAACCTAGTTTGGTATATGAAACGAATCACTTGAGGAGAAAGTAGGGAAAATTGTGTGATACGGTAAGCGGCAGAGCTTAACATGGATGTATAGGCTCTGCGCTCAAAGAGAGAGGAGTGGCTGTGTAGATCGGCTAAAGCCTATACCTTTGGGAAGAGTAGGTAGGGGGTTTTGGTGCTACCGAGCAGCTTTTTTGTGTCGCTACCTTTTAGAAGTTCACGCAGACGAGATTGGCCAAAGGCACCGGTCATTAGCATACCGATATTATTTTCATTTTGATAATAATTCAAAGCCGAAGTGACATCGCGGCAGTCCAGCAAGGCTTTTTTAGACTTGATGCCTGCTTGTTTGAGCCGCGCATAAGCTTCGCGTAGCGCATCGCAATTTTCAGAATTTTCTTTACCGACCATCACGATATGAACGGTTAATGCGCGCACCAGTGAGGTTTTGCAGAGCCAATTGAGCAATTTATGTGAAGTAGGACTGTTGTCAAAAGCAAATAAAGCGGTCGTAGGGTGCAAAAATGGTGCATGAGTCACCAAAATGGGGCAGTGACTGACTCTAATTAACTGGCTCAATGTCGATTTGCAGGTGACATTGTGACCTATAACGATCAATTGTGCTTTGTCATCGACGTAATCGATACTTTCATTGAGGTGTTCATGGCGATGCAGGGTATATGTTTTTAGTTTTTGTCGCTGCTGTTCGCAATAGGTGGTAGCTTGATGAAGCAAAAGCTTGCCTTGGGCTTTTAGCTCACAATTACTCAAGTGCTCCTTGGTGGTGAATTGCTCAAGCAGCATGTTTTCATCATCGATATTTAGGCAGCCTGAATAATTCACAGCCGCTTTTTGTTGTAAGCTCGGTACAGAATGCAACAGTCCAACAGGTGCTTGTAGACGAGTCGCGGCCCACATGCTGGCTTCTAACACTGCTTGCACGTGGTCTGGGCAGTCCAAGCAGGCAATCACACTATCTGGTTTCAAATTACTCATAAGACCACCACATTATTCCAATATTAAAAAGACAGAATAAAAAGACAGCTGCTTAGCTCAAGGGTGGGGCGATAATGCTTATGCCCAACCCTTTGCACCAATGCAGCTGTTTATTCAACTGTTTATTTATGAGCGGTTAATCAATATTAGCTCAATAAATAGACGTGGCTTTGTTTAATCCAATAAGCCAATATCTCGGCGATCGTGGATAGAGAAGCGATCAATCAGTGTTCGGCTCGCATTATTGAGTCCCACCACTTTGACATCAATGCCCTCACGTTGCAAGCGCATGACCAGTTTGTCCAAGGTGTCTACGGCACTGACATCCCAAAAATGCGCTTGGCTGACATCAATTTGAATACTGTCCAAAGCTTCTTTGGTATCGAAGCTGTTTAAGAACTGAGTCGTAGAAGCAAAGAATACTTGTCCTTGCACATAATAATAACGGGTATTAGTACTCTCATCATACTCACTAAATACCGTTAAGAATTGACCAATTTTATTGGCAAACGCCAGCGCCGATAGCAGCACGCCCACGCCCACGCCATAAGCTAGGTTGTGCGTAAATACTGTGGTCAAAACAGTCGCTAGCATGACAATGTTAAATGACATCGGATGCGTTTTAAATTCGCGAATAGACTGCCAGTTAAAAGTACCAATAGAGACCATAATCATCACAGCGACCAGTGCCGCCATTGGAATTTGACTGACCCATTCACTTAAGAACACTACCATAATGAGCAGTACGATACCTGCCATCAAAGTGGACAGACGCGTACGTCCGCCAGATTTGACGTTGATCATAGATTGACCAATCATGGCACAGCCTGCCATACCACCGAAGAAACCTGATACGACGTTGGCAATCCCTTGACCACGACACTCGCGGTTTTTATCGCTTGGCGTATCTGTCAAATCATCGACGATAGTCGCTGTCATCATCGATTCTAATAAACCAACGATGGCAAGTGCGATAGAGTAAGGCGCGATGATCAGTAAAGTATTTAGGTTCAAGGGAATGTCAGGTAATAAGAACATCGGTAATGAGTCAGGCAAATCGCCCATACTGCCGACATTACGAATATCAAGATTCATATACATGGCAACAGCAGTCAAACCAACGATACAGATCAGCGGTGACGGAATCACGCGACCGATTTTAGGAATCAGCGGAAACAAGTAGATAATCGCTAAGCCCGCCGCTGTCATGATATAAACCGTCATGCCAACGCGTTCAGTCATTGGGTTAAGCTCAGGCAGCTGGGCGGCAAAGATCAATATCGCGAGCGCATTGACGAAGCCAATGACTACCGAGCGCGACACAAAGCGCATCAAATTGCCAAGCTTTAGGATACCCATTACAATCTGAATCCCACCGCACAATAAGGTGGCAGCTAGCAAATACTGCAAACCATGCTCGGCGACTAAGTCAACCATCACCAGTGCCATCGCCCCAGTTGCTGCCGAAATCATGCCTGGACGACCACCGACGAAACTGATCACGACCGCGATACAAAATGAGGCATACAAGCCGACTTTTGGATCAACACCCGCGATAATAGAAAAGGCAATGGCTTCAGGAATCAGCGCTAAGGCAACAACCAAACCGGATAAAACGTCGCCGCGAACATTGGAAAACCACTCGTCACGTAAGTTATCAATAAAAGATGTCATAAGTAAACTGCATAGGGTTAGAGGCAAAAAAAGTAATCATTACTCATTCATAAAATGATCGCATCGCTATAAAAGTAGCTATTCATCTTTCTTTTACGGCAACATGTGCTGTGTCATATTGCGGTATTGAGTTATTAAAGGTCAGTAATAAGTAGGTCTACTGATTTACTTACTGGTATCGCTAATACGCTCACCAATAATTGATATGATGATAAATTCAGTGAGATCACCTAAAAAATAGTTAAAATAAGGTGCTTAAAGTAGGGCGTTTATAAGAGCACCTACAATAACGAATAGCGTCAGCAATGATATGCTGCGGTAGAGGGTAATAAATAATCTATCAAATAAAAATAGCCGCTCGACATGATCAGTCTATAGTAGTAACTTTGCCAAACAGAAGTGACAATAGCGTGCTAACTGTGACAACATGCTAAACTAAAATGCTTGGGTAAATACCCAGTCACTTACAGATTAAGGCAACTATTATAGCATTAGCCACTTAATATAAAAACAGGCGCATAATAGCACATCGTCATAAAAAACCAGTACCGAAATCTGAACGATACCGTTATGATGCGTCTCATCTTGACGGCATCATTTTGCTTCTTTATAGACTAGGTTTGTTTGATGCCATTTTGCTCGTCCAACAGAAGGAATAAATATGACCACCAACGCTGCAACAGACGCCTTACTTCACAAAGGCAGTGGTCTACAAGTCGTGGTCGGTTTGGGACAATCTGGGTTATCAGTTGCGCGCTATTTGGCCAATCAAGGCTATCAGGTTGCTGTTACTGATGCTCAGGTGACACCTAGCTTAGCAGATCAACTACCCGCGGAGATTAGTATTCGCCAATTTGGTGCGATTGACGCCGAGCTCTTGCAGCAAGCGGCACGTATTGTTATAAGCCCCGGTATCTCTCTTGCTACCGAAGCTGTCGCCGCTGCCCGCCAAGCGAATATTCCCGTGGTTAGTGACATTCAGCTATTTTGTGAGGCTTGTACCGTACCGATAGTGGCGATTACTGGCTCTAATGCTAAGAGCACCGTGACCACCTTGGTCGGGCAAATGGCCGCGGATGCTGGTGTCAATGTTGGTGTCGGCGGTAATATTGGCGTGCCAGCGCTGACCTTGCTTGATAATACTGATATGGAACTGGCGGTACTTGAGCTGTCGAGCTTTCAGTTAGAGACAGTGACCAATTTGGGCGCGCAAGTGGCGACGGTTCTAAATATGTCGCCTGACCATTTAGATCGCCACGGCGATATGCTGGGCTACCATCAAGCCAAACATCGTATCTTTCAGGGTGCTAAGTCCGTGGTTATCAATCGCGAAGACGCATTGACGCGTCCGCTAGTGGCTGATAATTTGCCCAGAGTGAGTACCGGTATACATGCTCCTGATAAAGGTCAATATGGTCTTATTACTACTCCTGAAGGCCAGATTTATCTTGCCCACGGTACAGAAAAACTACTGTCGGCAGATAAACTGTTGATTAAAGGTCGTCATAATCTGCTTAATGCACAGGCAGCCTTAGCGTTAGGCGAACTTGCTGGTTTGCCATTGGGCAGTATGTTGAATACCTTACAGCAGTTTACTGGACTTGAGCATCGTTGCCAGTATGTGGCAAATGCTGCAGACATTGATTATTTTAATGATTCAAAAGGCACCAACATCGGCTCAACGATGGCAGCTATCGAAGGACTGGGCGCAGTCTATGCGCCAAAAGATGGCAAGCTACTATTGATTTTGGGTGGACAAGGTAAAGGTCAACAGTTTGGTGAATTGACGCCGTTTATCAATCAGTATGTTAGCCAAGTACTGTTTATTGGTGAAGATGCGCCGCTGATTGAACAGCATCTGCGCGCAGCTAAGATAAGCGCCGATGTGGCGTTACATCAATGCCAAACTTTAGAAAATGCCTTTACAACCATTCAACAAGTCACGACAAGCAGCCTATCGCAAGTGCAAGCGGTGCTATTGTCACCTGCTTGTGCCAGCTTTGATCAATATAGTGGCTACGCAGCTCGCGGTGAGCATTTCAGTCAGTTGGTTGGTCAATTAGCAACTGAGTCGTCAGATATGATGGCGGCCGATTAAAAGGTTTGATGATTTAAGCATTTGCATGATAAGTGCTTAGCGAATATCAGCATTTAATAAAGAACTCAGTATTTAATAAAGAATAAGGGCAATGCAATAGGATTGCCCTGAATTGACTTTTACGACGCGCGCGCATTTTCTGTATAAATGATTGTTTTGCTTATAGATTGCTGCTACTGTCAATCATAGCCAGTCAGCAACATGAATGGTCAGCTTATTTGCTTAGTAATCTGTCTGGTACTGTCTATTTTCTATTTTTTAAACGGTGGCGTTTAATAGACGCCGTGTTTTTTCGTTTGTTAGTGTATATAAAATTATGGCGCTCTCTTCTCTTTTTCGTTCCTCGTCCCAACCGAAGCAAGTATCTGGCTCAGATGGTATTCTTTCTATGCCGTCAGCACGCGCCATTCTCCTATCGAGTGTTGGCTGTATGTTGGTGCTCAGCTTATTGATGGTGGCTTCTGCTTCTATTCCTTTTGCGCTCAGTCGCGGCATGACAGAGCTGCACTTTTTCAAAAACCAGCTGCTGTATATGATGATCGGTTTGACGGTCGCTACGGTTTCTTATTACAGCGTGTCTTTGCGAACACTATATAAGACTGAAACCCAATTTATCCTATTGGGTATCACTGGCATGCTGCTAGTGGCAACCTTGTTTAGTACGCCTATTAACGGCTCCAAGCGTTGGCTGAACCTAGGGGTATTTAATTTTCAGGTGGCAGAGTTGGCCAAGTTGGTGATGATTGTCTTTGTCTCTGATTTTGTGGTGCGTCGCTCTTTTGAAGTTCGTAACGGCTTAGACGGTTTTTTGCGGATTATGTTAGTGGTGGCACTCATCACCATGCTGCTATTGTCACAGCCAGATTTTGGTTCTTTTGTCGTTATTTTAGGTACCATCTTTGCGATTTTTTATATTGCTGGTGCGCCTTACAAGCACTTTTTAGCACTGGGCGCGGCTGCCATTGGTGGTGCGGTCTTGATGGTGACGACAGCGCAGTACCGATTGGTACGTGTGATGTCATTTATGGATCCGTTTGATGATGTGCAAGACACGGATTATCAGTTGGCACGCAGTTTGATTGCCTTTGGTCGTGGACAATTTACAGGCGTTGGTTATGGTGAGAGCGTACAGAAACTGTCGCATTTGCCTGAGGCACATACTGATTTTCTACTAGCCATTACAGGGGAAGAGTTAGGCTTTGTTGGGGTTACTATGGTACTGGTGCTCGAAGCGCTGATTATCGGTAGCGCGATGCGTATCAGTTATAACGCGCTCAAGCGTCGGCAGATGCGTATGAGTTATACCGCCTTTGGTATCGGTGTGGTGTTCATAGCGCAGACAATTATCAATGCGGCGATGAATATGGGCGCGATTCCAACCAAAGGATTGACCATGCCATTCTTCAGTTATGGCGGCTCTTCGATGTTGATTAGTTTGGTGATGGTTGCGTTATTGCTAAAAATTTATAAAGAAAGCCCTGAAATCGAAAAAAGCCAATGCCGTTATTATTGATAGGTTGAGCATTAGTGATAGGCTCGATGCATCATGACTGGCATTATCCAAAGAAGCGTCGCTAAATAGTGGCGCTTTTTGCTAGCTGGCTTTTATCCACTGTGCATATTTAACTGTTGCTTGCCTTGTAGCGGCGTACTGTCCCATTGAGCAATGGCTTGCTTTAACATACGAGTAGGTGTGTCTCTATCAACGGCTGGTTGCTGTAATAGTTGTAAAGCATCGGCGATAAGTTTACTTGGATCTCGTGTATCAATTGGTTGTGCTAGGTTTTGCTTGGAGAGTTTTTGTCCATCAGCATGACATATCAGTGGCAAGTGATACCAGTGATTGATGGCAGGCAAGCGTGCGGCATCCATGATGCTGATTTGCGCTGTCGTCATGGTTAGGATATCTAGACCGCGCATAATATGTGTCACCTGTTGCAGTCCATCATCAAGGCTGGCAGCCAAAATATAATTGATCATACCATCTTGGCGACGCACCACCATATCACCCAATGTCTGCTGAGGATTATCCCACTGCAATCCTTGAATACCGTCGTTAAAACCAATCTTATAATTCGGTAGCTGTATGCGTAGCTTATGTTGCTCTCTATCAAGGTCAGCGCTGACGCAGCAGCGTGGATAGCGCTTCCTGTTTGGTTGCAATGGCTTAGCATCATAAGCTGGGCTCAGCTCTTCTTGCGCCCAGTATTGCTCTAAATCTTTACGCGAGCACTGACAACCATAAGTGAGCGGATGCAGGGCTGAGTGTAGATAATCATTATAAATATCAATACGCTCAGATTGATAAATGATATCACCGTCCCAGTACAATCCAAGCGCTTCCAAATCAATCAAGATTTGCTCAGTAAATTGCTGATCACAGCGTTCGGTATCAGTGTCTTCAATACGCAGTAGCCATTTACCACCAATGGATTTTATATGGCAAAAGCTGGCAAGCGCGGTCGTCAATGAGCCAAGATGCAGTTCACCAGTCGGTGAGGGAGCAAAACGACCAATTGGCTGTACTGGTATGATTGGAGTGGGCATAGGAATAAGGTTAGTTTTCAAAGTAGGAAATTATCGGTAAAAAAGGTAGAAGATAGAATAATAAATATATCCGTAAAAAGATATTTGTGAAATGAGTCTGTTTTGTTAGCAAATCAATATAAGCAAGCTTAAAGCTCTGTATCAGCCATGATTCATTGACTAAAAACCAGCCAGCTAAAACGCAATAAGCGACCATATTTTGGTCGCTTATGCTTGCATTCTACTATTGAGATGAGTTGTAACTCGTTTAAGCGCCTTGATTTTGGCGTTCTTTAATCTCAGACAGTGTTTTACAATCGATACATTGGGTAGCTGTTGGGCGTGCTTCGAGACGACGCAAACCAATCTCTACGCCACAAGTTTCACAAAATCCATAATCATCATTTTCAATTTCTGACATAGATTTATCAATTTTGCGAATGAGCTTACGTTCACGGTCACGCGTACGCAATGCGAGGGCAAACTCTTCTTCTTGGGTGGCGCGATCATTAATATCTGGCATAGCACTGGACTCGTCTTGGATATAAGTCTTGGTGCGATCCGCTTCGCCAATCAGTTGGCTCTTCCAATCCAATAATATAGCCTTAAAGTGCTCTAACTGCGCATCAGACATGTACTCTTCGTCTTTGGCAGGCACATAAGGAGTAAACTTAGCTTCACTTGGATTCGTGGTCAGGGTGCTCATATGGGTATCCTACTTTTTTCAAATTAATTCAATAAAACGACGTATCAAAAGACAAGACGCTATCAATGTCATAAACGCTATAATTTGTCCCTTTATAAAACGTTTTACCACTTGGTAACACAAGTAACACAGCGGATCTAATAGTACAGTTATCTGATATGCTCAAAGCAATCTATCAATGGTCAGGTATATGGTTATGCATATTTTTATTTAAATAGCGTTGTCTTAATAATGCGACAAATCACTGACTGTGAAGACTTAGCTGTGATCGATTTAGCCATCCTAGCTATTATAATTCTACCTAATACCAGATACTAGGCAGTCCTCATTTCGTTTTATACGTTGTATCATTGTTTCTGACAATAATGAAGTAATTTTTCATCATCATGTCGTTTTTACCGTGCCAGTCATTGTATTCTGAACTCAGAAATATCAGTCAATAGCTTGCGATATAAGGGCTCACATCAGTATGGCTGCCAATAAATCTGGGCGTCAAGTATCCAGTCTTTCTACCCAGCTTGCAACCTTTCCATTGTTGGCTAATTGCAACCAACGGTAACCGGGCGGGACGCTTTTATCATAGGAGAAATCATTCTCATAAGGCTTGAACTGGTAGCAAGTAGATGGCGTGCTATAGACCGTGACTCCTTGACGATGGCGAACCTGCTCTTGGTGCGTATGACCACTGATAATGACCTTGAGATGGTCAAATCCTAACAGGCGCTGCCAAAAGGCCTCACTATTCTCTGCCATATGCGTGTCAATCCAGTCAGAGTCTACGGGAATGACATGATGATGTAGAGCAATCAGCGCAGGCTTATCACAGGCTCCGAGTCTTTCGTATAACCAGTCAATATCGGTAGGCGTTATCTCGCCCGCGACTTTACCCGTGATGGATGAGTCTAATAACAACAGCTGCCAACGATCAGTCTCAATGACATGCCGGCTTAGCAAGCGCGGGTCGGCAGGTTGAGCAATCAGTTCGCGCTCAAAGAAGGGCAAGTCACTGCCTATCTCATCCGTCACATCATGATTGCCTGCGATGCAAGCAAAAGGAATATGGGTCGCTTGCAATACCTCAAAAATATGATCGTAAATAGCGGGTTTGACTTCATTGACTAAGTCGCCAGTCACGATAATCAAATCGCAGCGAATGTCGCTACTCAATGCTTGCTGTAGTACTGTTTCAAAGCACTGCTGACAGACAGTGGCTTCGCTATTGTTAGTATCGCCATCAACACTAGAAGAAACGGGCGTTGATAAATGCAAATCTGTGATTTGTAGTATGTTTACCTGTTCATCTGGTGTGCTAATTTTATTAACAGGGTAGCTTAGCATTGGGTCAGTCCCTCATCGAATCGAAACAAGTGATGCTGTTAAAACGAATGATAGATAAATAGATGTCATGCATCGAGTAGACTAATGAATTTTGGTCTGACCAATATGTTTTTTGGCTTGACGCCGCTAGTATGTCGATGGTATTAGGGCAAGTTTATAACATAAAGTCAATGAAAGCTCTATCATATTGATGAAATAAAGTTGGATAAGAGGATAAAAAACCAGCGGCTTTATGTGAACCATAATGTGTCTAACGGCGCGCTGACCAAATTTTTGCAGTGCTGAGCTTTGAGAAAATCAGCGCGATAAAAAATAAAATGGCTAATATTAATACGATAGCAAGTCCTGTCTGAATATCTAGCCAGATGCTTCCCCAAACGCCTAGTGTCACGCCAAGCTGTGCGATCAGTAGCGATATAACAACCATTTGTTTTGGCGATGATGACCACAAACGTGCCGTTAATGCTGGTAATACCAATAAACCGCTGATTAGTAAACTACCAACCGCTTGCAGGGCAATCGCACAAAATCCCGCCAATACGCCCATGAAGAACAGCCGCTGGCGTGTCGGATTAACACCTTGAATACGCGCCAGTGCTTCATGAGTGGCAAGCTTAATTTGTGCAGGCCATATATACATGAGTACACCGAGCCCTACCAGCACGCTACCAGCAAGTAAGGGCAAATCTGCCCAATCAAGCTCTAGCAAATTACCAAACAAAAACCCCAGTACGTTTGCTTGTTGGTCAGTCAACTGGGTCAAAGCCAATAAGCCTAAGCATAACAATGACACCGCCACGACGGCCAAAACCGCATCGACAGGCAGGCGCTCATCATCGATTAACACCAGCCCTAGCACCACCATGACGCTGACCAAGGCAATGCCAATGCCCATAGGTAATTGCCACCATACTGCTAAAGCCACGCCAAGCAAGGTACCATGTGCTAAAGCATCAGCAAAAAAGGCCATGCGTCGCCACAAGACTAAGCAACCTAAAGGCGCTGATAGTAGCGCTAAAATACTGCCAGCGATCCAAGCGGGGGCAATGATGGCTAACCAAGCAGTCATAATAAATATCCGTAAAAGTTTTTATAAAGCTCAACGCTCGATATGTGTTTGATGTATTAAGCTTCGATATATTTTATATTTGTGAATGTGCAACGCGCCTTAATGATTATAGTTCGCTTGGGGCGTGATGCTCACAGGCATGCGGTTGATGTACATAAGGCTGCTCGTAATGATGCCCAAATAGCTTTTGAAACTCACTACTAATGGCAAGCTCGCTTGGTTGTCCCTCACAGCAAATATGCTTATTAAGACAAATCACGCGTCGACTGCCTTTCATGACCCAATGCAGATCATGCGATACCACCAGCATGGCACAACGCAAAAACTCCGGCAGCTCATCAATAAACTGATAGAGCCAAACCTCAGTATCAGGGTCCAGTCCTTGCATCGGCTCATCTAAAATCAATAAGTTGGGTTTGTCTAACAGTGCTCGCGCGAGCAAGACCCTTTGTGTCTCACCACCCGACAGGTGCAGCATTTGTCGCGATAGTAAGTGTGTCAATGACAAGTTATCAAAGATAAATTGACGCTGCTCAGACGTTAAGCGCCTTTTATCCGCTTGTGCCAATAAATCGCAGACTCGTAATGGCAATATCGGCGGTACAGCAAAGCGCTGCGGCACATAGCCAAGCTGTAACTTTTGATGAGAGTTAATGTGCCCTTTAGTTGGCTCAATCAATCCCAAAATAAGTTTGACCAACGTTGACTTACCAGCGCCATTGGGTCCAATAAGACTGACTGTTTCATTAACCGCAATGTCAATATCAATATGTGAGAGTAAGCGTTGATGCCCAATGTCGTAGCTGATATTGCTTAGGCTCAGCAGTTTATTCGCAGTATTAATGGTGTTGCCATCAACAGCGGAAAAGTTC
Source organism: Psychrobacter sp. AOP30-A2-5 (assembly GCF_052378115.1). Taxonomy (NCBI): domain Bacteria; kingdom Pseudomonadati; phylum Pseudomonadota; class Gammaproteobacteria; order Moraxellales; family Moraxellaceae; genus Psychrobacter; species Psychrobacter sp. AOP30-A2-5. The sequence goes on from NZ_JBQSXK010000023.1 coordinate 17,133, forward strand.
GGTTGATTAGACGGTGAGGTAGACAGGCTCATAGTATGACAACCAATAAGTGAATGAGTAATACAAATAAAAAACGGATGACAAAGACTTACGCTTCAGTGGTTAGGGTGTGTTACTGGCACGCTTGGCAACGACCACTCAGCTCAATCACACTGCGTTCCACAATAAAGCCAACATCTTGCTCAGCAAAACTCATCATTTCCTGTACGGGCACACTGCTACATTCTTGTACACGCTGACATTGACCGCAGATTAAAAATGCTGCGGTATGCTGGGCGCGTGGGTGACAGCAGGGCACATAAGCATTGATAGAGGTCAATTGATGTATCAAGCCTTCACTCAATAGAAACTCCAGACTGCGATAGACAGTGGGTGGCGCGACATTTTTTGGCGCTTGTTTTTTAGAGCTAATTTCTTTAGATGCCGCTTTCGTTGGGGGCTGTTGCGAGCTAAGCGCTTCGATGCTGTCATCATTGTTATTGGGCTCTGATAAGCGCATTTGCTGCAATTGCGTGATCAAATCATATGCACCGATGGGTTTATTGGCTGCCAATACCAATTGATATATTTGCTGGCGCAATGGCGTAAAGCGTGCACCGTTCAGGCGGCATTGTTCTTTTGCTGCCATTAAGCGCTCGGTCACGTCATGCGGCGTAAAGTCCTGCACATCATGTAAATGTTCGCAGACTGATAAACTGGTGGACATGGTGCAAGCTCCTACGAAAAAAATGGCACTGTTATTATAGTAATTTATAATGTTATAGTATAACATACTAAAAATAAGAGCAGATAAGTGATCTTGGCTTATTTATTGATACCTTGGTGATCACTCAGATACAACAATGATAACGTCTAAATGTTTCCACTTATCTTTTATCTTTTATCTTTTATCTTTCATACATTAAAGAATCTATTATGAACTCAGTTTTCAAATATTTTTTAAGCTCAACCATTATACTACAGCGATGGCTCATTACGGGCATAGTTGCATTAGGCGTCTTTACTGTGAGTGCACAAGCGGCAACAGTCAGCGTGAGTAACTACCCACTGTTTTTATTGAGTCAAGCAGTGACTGAAGGTTCACCGCCCGCCAAGCAGTTATTGCAGGCCGGGGAGGTAGGTCATCATGGCAGTATCAGCCCAGGCGATATTAAAGCCATTCAGGACAGTAAATTTGTCGTGTGGTTTGGTGAGCCATTAGAAAATAACTTGGCGGCAAGCCTTAATACCGCCCCCAATGCGATTGCCTTATTTGAATTTGATGCCTTTAATCGTCATCCGCTACGTGACGTTCAAGGCAAGCCTGTTGCTGGCACCTTGGATCCACATATATGGCTTGATCCCGATAATGCCAAAGCCATGACTCGTGCCCTTGCCGTGATTCATAGCCATGCCAATCCGCAATATAAAGCACTTTATCAGGCCAATGCGCAAAAATTTGCTCAGCGAATGGATAGGGGAGTGGCATCTTTCGTAAAACAAGCTAAAGGCAAGCAGCAAACCCAGCCTTATTGGGCCTATCATGATGCTTATCAATACATCGAATCCAGCACAAACCTAAAGCTTGTTGGCAGTTTAAGCACTGACCACCATTTGGCACCACGAGCCAGCCAAATACGCTGGCTAAATGAGAAGCGTCCAGCCAAGCAAATGTGTCTGGTTAGCCCAAGTCAACCAGCCAAAGGTCTACTCGCTAAGTTACAGCCTGTAAAAACCACTGTGCAACCTGAAGATATGAGCAATAGTAAAGACTTTGTGAGTGGTTGGCAGACGATGGCACAGCAAATCTATCAATGTATATCGTAGAATAACTGATTAACCATAGTGGCTTGCAACGCTTTGGCAGCCATTATGTAGTCATACTTGGGTGTTATCCATTGGTCAGTAACTATGATGTCTATGAGTGATTCAGCTAGGTCACTGATAAAAGGTATATTTTTCTTGCTTAACGGTGGTATGCCCCTTATAATAAGTGGCGTTTTATTTTGGTTAAAAGGTAACACCTGTAGAGTGAGCCGTTCACGGATAAAAGTGTCGCGACGATGTTATATTGCCACCTTATCCCAATGCTGTAAGGCTATAGGATTGCATTACCGATGACCAAGCCTGCCAAACGCACACAAAAAGATAAAATTGGCATCTATATCAAACGCCAAGCGTGGATATTATTTATCCTTATTATTATTGCTTGGGCTTTAGATATCAGTTGGCTACATAGTGAGCTTACTGTCGCAAAAAGCGCCGCTATTGGTGCGCTACTCAGTTTCGCTACCCAAGCTGTATTTGCTTTTTTTATCTTTTGGTACACTGGATATCGCGCGCGCCAACATATCGTTAGCCAGCTATATCGAGGTCAAATGGCCAAATGGCTATTGACTGTGTTTGGTTTTGCACTAATTTTTATTACCGTACAACCCCTATCTGCGCCTGCGCTGTTTATTGGTTTTATGGTAATGCAAATTAGTCACAGTTGGATGTTGTGGCATATACGCTAGCATTAATAGACGATGACTATATCAATAGTTGAGTGCTTAATAGTGCTAGGCAAGTCACCCTGCCGTCCAGCTTCTCTATGACTGATTTCATAAGAAAGTCAAAACATACAAAACTGTCTAAAGACAGCGCCAATGATTATAAAGACTGTGATATGAGCGTTTAAATGAGTATAGCGTGTGATAATGGAGTCGATAGCCAATTATTAGCTATCAGTATTGCCTCTAATTAAATTCTTACAATTTAATTAATCACGCAAAGCTATGTTAGTAAACGTTAATAGTAGCTAACTTATTCATACAGTGCATAAAAAAGTCATAATTGACTTTACACGAATACAACGCTGCATTAATATAGGCAGCTAAATATTTTGCTTATGAACGCTGTATTAAGCGTCTATCGTGGAAACGCGGCAGTAAGTAAACACAGATATAATAATTTCGCGTACATATACAAGGGCTATTACTGAATCATCATAAGCCCTTTTTTGATAGCTAAAATTTATCTTAAGTTATCAAATTGCGCACTAGTAATAGAACTATGGGTTGGATGTTATTGATTACATGAGCGCTTTAGCATGGTTCCATCGGCTTGCTAGCAGGTCAAATAGGATCGTTAATACCTCATCAGATGACAACCATATTTTTGGTAGTTGATTAAATCGTTGATTAATAAGAAGCTGACATTATGGCAGGCGAGCAAACAACAACAGACTATATCTCTCACCACTTAACGAACTGGACGTACGGCTATCTGCCGGGCGAAGGCTGGAAAGTTGCCTATACTGCTGAAGAAGCTAGTGCAATGGGCTTTAAAGCCATCCACCTTGATTCTATGCTTTGGTCAATTGGTCTAGGCATTGTTTTCTGCGCCATCTTCTGGATGGTCGCTAGAAAAGTCACTTCAGGCGTGCCGGGTAAAACTCAGGCTGCGGTTGAGATGATCGTTGAGTTCGTTGATAACAACGTTCGTGATTCGTATAGTGGTACCTCAAAGCTGATTGCGCCTTTGGCGCTGACTATCTTTGTATGGATATTCTTAATGAACTTGATGGATTTACTACCCGTCGATTTTATTCCTATGATTGCTGGCCAAATCGGCGCAATGATGGGACATGATCCACATCATGTGTTCTTTAAGATCGTTCCAACGACGGATCCTAATATTACGCTTGGCATGTCTTTTTCTGTCTTTATACTTATTCTGTTCTATAGTATCAAAGAAAAAGGTTTGGGCGGCTTTGTTGGCGAGCTAACACTGCATCCATTTAGTGCCAAAAACCCTATCGTACAAATTATTTTAATACCCATCAACTTTATCTTAGAGTTTGTTACTTTGATAGCGAAACCTATCTCTTTAGGTCTGCGTCTATTCGGTAACATGTATGCTGGTGAGTTGATTTTCATACTGATTGCTCTAATGCCGTTTTGGATTCAATGGGCGTTATCAGTACCGTGGGCTATTTTCCACATCTTAATTATTACACTTCAAGCGTTCGTATTTATGATGCTGACGATAGTTTATATGTCACTTGCATCATCAACTGAACATTAATTAGACATTCAATAGGTAAATGAGGATACATCCATGGATCCAGTATTAGGTGGTTACACAGTTATCGCAGTAGCACTACTTATCGGTTTAGGTGCACTAGGTACAGGTATTGGTTTTGCTATTCTAGGTGGTAAATTTCTAGAAGGCGTTGCGCGTCAGCCAGAACTTGGTTCACAGCTGCAAACTCGTATGTTCATCGTAGCAGGTCTTCTTGATGCTATTCCGATGATCGGTGTTGGTATTGCTATGCTATTGTTGTTCGCTAACCCTCTAGCAGGTTAATCAGAAAGCTCAGTTGTAAATGTTTGGTAGTCAAAGTTTGTATCTTAACCATAGCCAAAGTTTGGCTATCAAATATGATCAATGAAACTGATTTTTCATTAACAAAGAGGTGATCACGTGAATATCAATTCTACCCTCATCGGTCAAGCCATTGCTTTTGCAATCTTTGTGATGTTCTGCATGAAATTCGTGTGGCCACCACTTATTGGTGCCATCAATGAGCGTCAGCGTAAAATTGCTGAAGGCCTGAATGCCGCAGAAAAAGCAAAAGCAGATCTGGCGACCGCTGAGCAAGACGTCCAGCAGGAGCTTGATCTTGCAAAGACCAAAGCTGCTGCTTTAATCGAGCAAGCGAACAAGAGTGCCAACCAGCTTGTCGAAGATGCAAAAATGCAGGCCCAAGTGGAAGGCGAGCGCATTCGTCAACAAGCGCAAGCGTCTATCGACCAAGAAATCAATCAAGCGCGTGAATCATTACGTGCCCAAGTTGCTGAACTGGCTGTACTTGGTGCAGAAAAGATTTTGCAAGACAAAGTCGATGTGCAAAAACATGCCAGTATGTTAGACCAACTGGCGGCAAAGCTGTAACTGTGAGGATATAATGGCTGACTTATCAACCTTAGCACGACCCTACGCTAAAGCCGCGTTTGACTATGCCAACGAAAACGGGGCCGTAAACGAGTGGGAAAATTTCTTGTTTGTCGCCAGTGCAATTGTCAATGACAAAGCGTTCCGTACATGGCTAGAAAATCCAGCCGTTACGGCTGAGCATAAGTCAGCTGCTTTGGTTGATCTTTATGACTCACAAGTGGCTGGTGATAGCGACTCTGCTTTTAAACAGCTACTAGGCGAGAGCAAAGGCTCTCGTTATGGTAATAGTATTAGCTATCCTAAAGTGTCACCAGCGCTCAATAATTTTATTAAGCAGTTGGCGCAGCAAGAGCGTCTGGCGCTGCTTCCTGAAGTTTATGAGCATTATCGCCGCCACAAGGCAATAAGCTTAAAGCAGCTTGATGCTTACGTGACCTCTGCCTATCCATTGACTGACGCTCAGCGTGAAATGCTTCAAACGCGCCTTGCTGCATCGTTAAATGCTAGTGTGGTGATTCATGAGTCGGTCGATCCAAGTCTATTGGCAGGCGCTACCATCAAAGTCGGTGACAAAATCATTGATGATTCGATGCGCGGCAAGTTACAACAGTTAAAAACACAGCTAACTGCCTAATGCCATTTACCAGCGCAGTCATCTATAATCTGCGTGAAAGTAAGAGCATTTAAGTCAGTGGGCGGGTTATCATAAATTAAAGGAAACAAGGCAATGCAACAATTGAATCCAGCGGAAATCAGTAACCTGATTAAGCAGCGTATTCAAGACCTTGATGCGGGTGCAACTGCAAAGAATGAAGGCACGATTGTCAAAGTATCTGACGGTATCGTGCAGATTCATGGTCTTGAAGATGCCATGTACGGCGAAATGATTGAGTTTGAAGGCGAAATCTATGGAATGGCGCTTAACTTAGAGCGTGATTCTGTCGGCGCGGTAGTACTTGGTGATTACCTAAAGCTGCAAGAAGGTCAAAAAGCCTATTGTACTGGTCGTATTCTTGAAGTACCAGTAGGTCCTGAGCTGCTAGGCCGTGTTGTTGACGCCTTGGGAAATCCTATTGATGGCAAAGGTCCTATCGATGCCAAAATGACTGATAAAGTCGAAAAAATCGCCCCAGGCGTTATTGATCGTCAGTCAGTAGATCAACCAGTAATGACGGGTTATAAAGCCGTTGATACTATGATTCCAATTGGTCGTGGTCAGCGTGAGCTTATCATTGGTGACCGTCAGACGGGTAAAACCGCGATGGCTATCGATGCGATCATCGCGCAGAAATCATCTGGTATCAAGTGTGTATACGTCGCAATCGGTCAGAAACGTTCTACCATTGCAAACGTCGTACGCAAGCTTGAGCAAACTGGTGCCCTTGAATATACGACTGTCGTCGTCGCTTCAGCGTCAGAACCAGCAGCACTACAGTATATCGCACCGTATTCAGGTTGTACGATGGGCGAATACTTCCGTGACCGCGGTGAAGACGCACTGATTGTATTTGATGACTTATCAAAACAAGCCGTTGCTTATCGTCAAATTTCACTATTGCTACGTCGTCCGCCAGGTCGTGAAGCGTATCCTGGTGATGTATTCTATTTACATTCACGTTTACTTGAGCGTGCATCACGCGTAAACGCGGCGTACGTAGAAAAGTTCACTAACGGTGAAGTGGTTGGTAAAACTGGTTCTTTAACCGCACTGCCAATTATTGAAACCCAAGCTGGTGACGTATCTGCATTCGTACCGACTAACGTGATTTCAATCACCGATGGTCAGATTTTCTTAGAATCAAGCCTATTCAACTCAGGTATCCGTCCAGCAGTTAACGCTGGTATCTCGGTATCTCGTGTTGGTGGTGCAGCTCAGACTAAGATCATCAAGAAGCTATCTGGTGGTATCCGTACTGCACTGGCTCAGTATCGTGAACTGGCTGCCTTTGCTCAGTTTGCATCAGATCTTGATGATGCGACTCGCGAACAGCTTGATCATGGTGAGCGTGTAACTGAATTGATGAAGCAGAAGCAGTATCAGCCGATGTCTATCTCTGAGCAAGCCGCAGTTATCTATGCATCGAATGAAGGCTTTTTAGCGGACGTTCCTGTCGAAAAAATCGGTTCTTTTGAAGAAGCTTACTTACGCTATATGCATGATGAGCAAAGTGAATTGATGCGTGAGATTGATGATACTGCGAATTATAATGATGATATCGCAGGTCGTTTGAAGTCATCTTTAGAGACCTTTAAACAAAATCACAGTTATTAATTTAACGGGTTAAGCCGAATTGGTTATGGCTGTCTTTGATGGCTAATAAAGTGGCGCATTGTCTTGTATTTTTTTATTAAGACAGTAGCGCCACTGTTCTAACCATTGACGGTATTAGATCGCGTCATGCACAAAATATATAACATTAATCTGTTAGATTGATGTTATATACTAAATAATTGTCGCATGCGCCAATGCTTTTTAACCCTCTTATATTGGAATCATTATGGCAAGCTTAAAAGAGATACGTGCCAAAGTCACCAGTATTAAAAGCACCCAAAAAATTACTCGTGCTATGCAAATGGTTGCGGCAAGTAAAATGCGCCGTGCCCAAGAGCGCATGGAAGTGGGTCGCCCGTATGCTGATAGTATGCGCCGGGTTATTTCACATTTGGTGCATGCCTCATCAGACTATAAACATCCGTATATGGTCTCGCGTCCAGTCAATAAGGTTGGCTATATTGTCATTACCTCTGATCGCGGTCTGGCGGGTGGTTTGAATATTAACTTATTCAAAGCTTTATCTAAGAGTATCCAGCAGTATCAAGATCAATCTGTACAAACTGAGTTTGCAGTCATTGGCGCTAAAGGTGTGAGTTTTTTCAAAAACTTTGGTGGTAAAGTGACCTCGGCAGTAACCGATTATGGTGATAAGCCAACGTTTGAGCAGATAAACGCACCGGTTCAAGCGATGCTTGACGATTATACTAACGGTAAAATAGACCGCATCTATGTGGTTCATAATAAGTTTGTTAATGCGATGACCCAAAAGCCGACTGTCAATCAGTTGGTACCTTTACCAGACAGCGCGTTTGGTGAAGAAGAGAGCGGCATTCAAACAGAACTGAGCTGGGATTATATCTACGAGCCTGATATCAAAACATTGATTGATGAGCTGCTTGGCCGCTATATTGAGTCGATTGTGTATCAAGCGGTAATGGAAAACATTGCCTCTGAGCAGTCCTCACGTATGGTTGCGATGAAAGCGGCGACAGATAATGCTGGTGACCTAATTAACGATTTACAGTTGGTTTATAACAAGCTGCGTCAAGCGGCGATTACCCGAGAAATCTCGGAAATCGTTGGCGGTGCTGCTGCTGTTTCATAATTGAAACCCCTTATGAAACCCACTATATACAGAAGTTCAAGGAGAACGCAATGAGTAGCGGTCGTATTGTACAGATTATTGGCGCGGTTCTTGACGTTGAGTTCAACCGTAGTGAAGTTCCTCAGATTTATGATGCCTTGCAAGTAGATGGTACCGAAACCACCCTAGAAGTACAGCAACAACTAGGTGATGGCATCGTTCGTACTATCGCAATGGGTTCAACTGAAGGCCTAAAGCGTAACTTAACAGTCACTAACACTGGTGCGCCTATTGCTGTGCCTGTTGGTATTGGTACGCTTGGCCGTATCATGGATGTTCTTGGTCGTCCTATCGATGAAGAAGGTCCTGTAGAAGCTGATGAAAAATGGTCTATCCACCGTGAAGCGCCAAGCTACGCGGATCAGTCAAACAGCACTGAGCTGTTAGAAACTGGTATTAAAGTTATCGATCTACTTTGCCCGTTTGCTAAAGGTGGTAAAGTTGGTCTGTTTGGTGGTGCTGGTGTTGGTAAAACCGTTAACATGATGGAGCTGATCAATAACATCGCTCTAAAACATGAAGGTTTGTCAGTATTTGCTGGTGTTGGTGAGCGTACTCGTGAAGGTAACGATTTCTATCACGAAATGCAAGAAGCCGGCGTTGTAAACACTGAAGACTTTAGCAAATCTAAAGTTGCGATGGTATACGGCCAGATGAATGAGCCACCGGGTAACCGCTTGCGTGTTGCGTTGTCTGGTTTGACCATGGCTGAATACTTCCGTGATACCAAAGATCCTGCCACTGGCAAAGGTCGTGACGTATTGCTGTTCGTTGATAACATCTACCGTTATACACTAGCCGGTACTGAAGTATCAGCACTACTTGGTCGTATGCCATCTGCGGTTGGTTATCAGCCAACACTTGCTGAAGAGATGGGTATGCTGCAAGAGCGTATTACCTCAACTCAGTCTGGCTCTATCACCTCAGTTCAAGCAGTATATGTTCCTGCGGATGATTTGACGGATCCATCACCAGCAACGACGTTTGCGCATTTGGATGCAACGGTTGTATTGAGTCGTGATATTGCTTCACAAGGTATCTATCCTGCGGTTGATCCGCTAGATTCAACCTCACGTCAGCTAGATCCATTAGTCATTGGCGAAGAGCATTATAACGTTGCTCGTGGCGTGCAAGAGATTTTGCAGCGCTATCGTGAGCTAAAAGACATCATCGCTATCTTGGGTATGGATGAGTTATCAGAAGAAGATAAACTAGTCGTTTATCGTTCGCGTAAGATTCAGCGCTTCTTATCACAGCCATTCCACGTTGCTGAAGTTTTCACTGGCGCACCTGGTAAATATGTACCACTACGCGATACCATTGCTAGCTTTAAAGCAATCATCGCTGGTGAATACGATGACCTACCAGAGCAAGCGTTCTATATGGCTGGTGGCATCGACGAAGTTGTTGCTAAAGCAGAAAAAATGAAATCTACTGCAGCGTAAGTTGTGTTAGCATTTGCTAAAGGGCAGATAGGCCATAAAAAGTCTATTTGCCAGTTAGTAACGCCTCGCAGTTTTGATTGTGTTTTGATCGTAAGGAGTTAAGTATGGCAACGTTACAATGTCGCGTCGTAAGTGCTCGTGAAGAGTTGTATTCAGGCGAAATTAGCATGTTAATAGCTACTGGTACCGAAGGCGAGATTGGTGTATTGCCAGGTCACACACCGCTTATTACTTTGTTAAAACCGGGTGCGATGCGAGTGCAAACACCAAACGGTGAAGAAGAAGTGATTTATGTATCAGGCGGTGTTTTAGAAGTACAGCCGAAGATGGTTACCGTATTGGCTGATACAGCGATGCGTGCACATAACCTTGATGAAAGCAAAATTGTCGAAGCACGTAAAAAGGCTGAGCAGATGCTGGTTAATCAATCGGATACTGTACAAACTAATGCAGCTTTAGCATCATTAGCAGAGTCTGTGGCACAGCTACAGACTATCCGTAAGTACAAAAACCGCGCTTAATTTTTTGTGGAAAATTTTAGAGTTTCTTTTTGACTCTTACCACAGATATAAAAAAACAGTCCATCATGGGCTGTTTTTTTATGTTTATTGTTTAATATTCTATGCTTGTTGATCGAGGATAAATACACGATTTATGATGCAATTTCGATCTCGACAGTCAGTTTTTTAAATATGAGTGTTAACTAACTATGCACACATGAACTATGCATTTCCTAATTATGTATCGAATATTAATAGGTAGTACGGGAATAGTAGATGAAAAAGTCACTGGCAGCAAAGGCGATATGTCGCTATATTAGACGTAACAGGAATACAAGTATCGGTATCAATCAAGTATCCTATCACTGTGCGCTGCATTAAGATTGACTACTTATAGAAATTCAGGTGAGGAAAGGGTCGTAAAAAAACATTTCACTTGCTATTATTTGTATAAAGCTCATAATTTTTGGACGTAAACTAAAGTTTTAATGGGTGTAGTTTATAGGTTTTGTTAACGACTATAAGCTATAGTATAGGAAGCTGTATGTTTAATAGTATACTGTGCTACCAAGTTTGTAACAGCTATACCAACATCAATTGTGCCACTTAATGGTGCTATTAATTTTACCGCTCTTACTTTTACTGCTTTTAAATGAGATGTATTAGAGGATATAACAATGACAACGAATGAAGAAGACAACACCCCCCGAATTTTGATTGTTGAGGATGATGAGCGTCTGGCCATGTTGACTCAAGATTACTTGGTCAAAAATGGTTTAGAAGTCGCTATCGAAACCGATGGTAATCGTGCTATTCGTCGCATCGTCAGTGAACAACCAGATTTGGTCGTACTTGATGTCATGCTTCCTGGTAGCGATGGACTGACGGTATGTCGTGAAGTACGCCCGCACTATCAGAATCCTATTTTGATGCTGACTGCGCGTACTGAAGATATGGATCAGGTACTGGGTCTTGAGATGGGTGCGGATGATTATGTCGCTAAACCTGCTCAGCCACGTGTCTTGCTAGCACGTATTCGTGCGTTATTACGTCGCTCAGAAAATGCCCCATCAGAAGATGTACCACAGCGTCTAGAATTTGGTGAACTGGTTATCGACAATGGCGGTCGTTCAGTAAATTTAGGTGATGAGTTGGTTGATTTCACCAGCGCTGAATATGACTTATTATGGTTGCTTGCTTCTAATGCGGGTCGAATTCTTTCGCGTGAAGATATCTTTGAGCGTCTACGTGGTATCGAATATGACGGTCAAGATCGTTCAATTGACGTTCGTATCTCACGCATTCGTCCAAAAATCGGTGATGATCCAGAAAATCCAAAACGTATCAAAACCGTTCGTAGTAAAGGGTATTTGTTCGTTAAAGAAGGCAACTAAGTCAATTTTGCTCCGGCAACGGCTTATTGCTCATTAGCGTGACCAAAGAAACCAGCAACTAGGCTGGTTTTTTTGTGGCTAAATTTTAATTTTTGAACTTAAATACAGCGTTATGTGGTTTAATTAAGCAATTATTATGGGTGCTGCCTAAATGTACATGAGGTAAATAGATTTTAGGTGATGCTCAGTTATAAATTAAAATACAGCAGCCAGAATGGTTTTTTATTCAACAGTGTCTGATATCATTTATCACGCAGCGCTTGTTTGCTGAATGATGTCGGCAGTTTTTATTCATTAAGTTGGTTACGGCACGTATGTCATTAGTCTCTTCTTTAAAACACAGTATCTTTGTTCGTATTTATGCTGGGCTACTCATAGTCTGTTTGTGTGTGGCATTGTTTGCTCAACTGTTGATGGATACCATCAACAAAGAGCGCGTCCAATCCTACCGTGAAAACATGGCAACAGGGGCTTTTCATCTGGTGAGTGAAGGTATCGCTCATCAAGAAAGTGAAGAGCAGCGTGAATATTGGTTGTCTGATGCCAGTAGTTTATTTGGCTCAGAATTCAAAGTTTTGCCTATTGATGAAGTGGACTTTAATGCCAGTGAACTGCGGCGTTTTGAAAATGGCAATACGGTCGTTCGTTATACCGAGCAACCTGTCTATGCCGATGTGTATTATCGTCTACCAGACAATCAAAGTGTTTTGACCGCCAGAATATCGCAAGTGACTGAGCAGCAAGTACGGGCAATCGCTGTGTTTTTATTGGATGATTTGTCTTACTATGTGACGTTATCTGACAAGCGTGCCCGTTTGGCTGAACTGGAAAAAAAGTTTTCCTTTCCTTTAGAGTTTAAAGCCGTCAATACACTGGATTTAGATACCGATCAGCTTGCACGATTACGCCGAGATGAAGTGGTTATTTCCTTACAAGATACCAATAGCAGTAAAAGTAATTCGGCTATTAGAGTAGTGGTACCTTCTGAAATCAATGACATGGCGATATTGATTGGTCCGGTGCCATTATTCAACTGGTTCCCACTTAATCTGATTATTAGTATGATTCTTATCAGCATGTTTTTGATCAGCTTAGGCGTGTATGCGTTGATTTTTCCACTTGAGCGTAAGTTGCAGTTGATTCAGGTTGGCGTCAATGAAGTGAGTAAAGGTAATCTTGAAAGTCAAGTTCAAGTCATTGGGCAGGATGAAATTGCCCGTTTAGCCGCGACTTTTAATGCCATGACCTCGCATATCAAGCGCCTTATTGAGTCGCAGCGAGAATTAACGCGAGCGGTATCACATGAGCTTCGTACACCGGTGGCTCGTATCCGTTTTGCCGTTGATATGCTGGCTGATACGGATGACGAAGACTCGCGTTTTATGCAGCGTGATTTTATTGATGAAGATATCGAAGCGCTTAATGGCTTGATTGATGAGATTTTGACTTACGCCAAGCTCGAAGAAGGCTCACCAAAGCTGGATTTAGAACCAGTCAATCTTAGAGAGTTATTGGAGCAGATTGAGCGTGAAACCAATGCCTTGGGTAAGCCTATCAAAATAGTGACCAAGCTGCCGAATGCTAAAGTAACCGCTGTCGCAGATAGGCGTTATTTACACCGTGTGATTCAAAATTTGGCGGGCAATGCCTTACGTTATGCAGAGACCACGATTATCATTAGTGCTGGCGTCAGAAAGGGCAATGCTTTTGTTAGTGTTGAGGACGATGGTCATGGTATTCCAGAAGCAGATCGCGAAAAGGTCTTTATTCCATTTTCACGCTTAGATGACAGTCGCACACGCGCTTCAGGCGGCTATGGCTTAGGCTTGTCTATCGTATCGCGCATTGCCTTTTGGTTTAATGGTAGTATGAAAGTCGATGAGAGCCGAGAGCTTGGCGGTGCACGATTTGTCATGACGTGGCCTATCAAACCACTGACACAAATTTTGGCTGCTGATGAACTGACGCAAGAAAAAAGCGAGCGTGGTTTTGAAGATAAATAATGCCACTGCAAAGAATTGTCGTTATTTTCTAGTATGAAAATAGCGGCATCAATTAAGCAGTGTGTGACAAATAAACTTGCTCAATTTCTAAGGAGTGTTCTCAATTTCATGTTTAGAATGGATATACACCTTAGATAGAATTGTCGGTTAATTTTTATTATTAACGGTTTGAAGATAGCTTTAAATCAGAGGAGGGCAAAGGATGCCATATTTATTTGGTGGTTTGGTGGTACTAAATGCAATAACGTTGGGCTACTACTTATTCTTGCAGCAGCCATCGACGACGCAAACGTTGACAGCAGCGCAAGAAAATATTACTCAGCCATTAGCGTTTACCAATAGCGCCAAATATATTCCACCTATCATTGGAAACAAAGACTAGGTGTTATAAAACTAAATAGTCGCAGCGAATTGTTTTGAGCATTTATTAGCTTTAGTGATGAACAGTTCAGCAGCTATCAGTCTTCTTTGTTCCATGTCTTGTGATTAGAGACAGGCGTTTTTTCTGTATCGGCTGCCATGGTCGTATCTCCAGCAACCTTGGAAAGTAGGGGAATACGCACACACACTTGTAAACCTCCGTCGGGATGGTTAATGGCTTCTACCGTCCCATGATGCAATCTGGCGATACGATCGACAATCGCTAGACCTAAACCACTGCCTTGTGTGGTACGTGCTGTCTCTCCGCGTTCAAAAGGCTGCATAATACGTTCTAATTGATCTTCTGCAACGCCATCACCACAGTCACGCACACATATCAGCAATTGTTCTTGCGCTTCTCTATTGACGACATTTTCACTGACGACATCGCTATCTTCTTCTTCAATGGTTTCTATAAAAGTTGGCACAACAGTCGCTGATAGGTAAATGGGCGGTTTGCCATAACGCTTGGCATTATTGACCAGATTGATCACAAGGCGTTTGATAGACATGGGGCGCACAGGAACCACTTTGTGACACTCTGATTGATAGATGAACTCCATTGGTGCAAATTGCACCATGATCTCATTAAAGATGGTATCCAAATTGGTTAGGCTGACTGGCTCATCGGAGCCATCTTTCATAAACGAGATAAACTGCTCTAAAATGGCATCCATGTCTTCAATATCATAAATTAATCCCTCTCGGAAAAAGTCATCAGGTAGCATCTCAGCAGTCAAACGCATACGAGTTAAAGGTGTTCGCAGATCATGCGAGATACCAGCAAGCATAATTGTACGCTCTTTTTGTGCTTGATTTAACGTCGTGAATAGACGATTGAATGCCATGTTGACCTGACGTATCTCCGTAGGTCCTTTTTGTGTTGGCAACGTAGTGGCATGACCGAGCCGAATATAGTTGGTCGCAGCACGCTGTAAATATCGTAGCGGACGATTTAATTGCCGCGCCAGTAGAATAATGGTCAGCAGCGATAAAATAGGCAATCCAATGAGGAATAGCACCAATAATGCTGGACTATATTGCGAATAATAAACCACGGGTTCACGAATCCAAAAGCTGTCATCACGGCTGTCTTGCACCCAAAGCTGCGGTGTCGGTTTGAATTTAAAATAAACCTCGACAGGTCGACCCAATTGCGCACCGATTTCGCGTTGTAAGACATCAGTGAAGACGCCGACAAAGGCCTTATCAGACACTGCTGGGAAATCATTAGGATTATTCACTACCACGACATGCGAGTGTTGATAAATCCATTGGCGTACTTCAGGACGATTTTTCCAGTCTTTGTTGACACTATTCATCAACTGCAGCTCGCTCGTTAAGTAACGTGCATGGTTTTTAAGCTCGGGTAAATATAGACTGCGCCAAAAAAACAGAATCGACAAGCTGACACTGATAAGAACAATGAAAGAGACCATCAAGGTTGTCAGCCAAGTGTTGGAGTAAGAGCGAGTAAACCGCCCTTTGCGACGTGGTTGCGATTTTGGTGTGGTCATATGGATCCAACATATTAAAAGATGCTTTATTGAGTTTAGTGTAAAAATGGTGCTTTTTTATGTCGTTCAAAACAACGTGCCATACTTATGAGTAGCGTAATAGCTAATACTCTTGAACGATGACACAATTCAGTAGGCGATAGCATCATTCACTCGCTGACTATGTTATAGAGTAGCATAATCAATGAATGACACGGATGGCTTTAAAACAGTAGGCAACAATTGAATACTCAAATTTGTACTAATATAGTACTGAGTAATATAGCGCTGAATAATACAGCAACGAGCCACTTGGACATGATGTAGAGGCAGTATCTTCAGTTAAAAATTAGTGGTGATGATCAATTGTATTTTACATCGACGGGCATTTAAGCTATTGTTAATAAATAATTAAATAAGCGCAGTTTATGTTTTCAATAAATCAAGACTGTGATATAATTATGCCCTTTTTGGTATACCTGCGAAAGAGAGAATTCACATGGTTGTTATTCGTTTAGCACGGGGCGGTGCCAAGAAACGCCCATTTTATCAAGTAGTTGTTGCTGATCAACGCCGCGCGCGTGACGGTCGCTATATTGAAAACATCGGCTTTTTTAACCCACTCGCTAAAGAGTCTGAAGAAGCAGTACGCCTAAATATGGAAGCGTACAATGCGTGGATCGCAAAAGGTGCACAACCTTCAGATCGCGTTGCTTCATTAGCAAAAGCTTTCAACAAGTCTGTCGCGCAAACTGAAGCAACTGCTTAAGTTTTGTGGTCACTGAGACGCTGATAGCTCGTCTATAAGCAGTCTCGATAGACTTTAGTAAAAAACATAGCGTAACTGGTCTAACTAGGTACGCCATTAATTGTTTATCGCTTTTAACTGCGTTTATCGTTTTTAATTGCTTTTTATTTATCTTCGCTGTGTTCATCATTGTTAGGTTAGCCGTTATGTCTTCTGCTCCAAACGCTAGTGCCCTTATGAAAATTGGTCAGCTCAAAAAGCCTTATGGCATCAAAGGTTGGCTTTGGGTATTTAGTGAGACAGATGATCGTACGGCGATATTTGACATTAAACCTTGGTGGATGAAAACCGCTACCGGCATGAAGCCTTTAACCGTTAAGGCTTGGCGTGAGCAAGGCACAGGAATTGTGGCTCAGTTTGAGCAGATTCCTGATCGCAATGTTGCTGAGACTATGAACGGGGTAACTCTTTGGGTCGAGCAAGACATCTTGCCAGAACCCGCTGAAGATGAATATTACTGGTCGGATTTGGTCAGCCTGCGCGTTGTAAATGAGCAGGATGAGTATCTAGGCGACATTACTGAGATGTTTGAGACTGGCGCTCACGCTATTATGCGGGTTGCGGCAAACTCAGACAGCTTAGATGCCGATGAGCGCCTGATTCCATGGCACAAGCAAACTGTAGTACAGGTCAGTCTGACTGAAAAAACAGTGCTAGTGGCATGGCCGAGTGATTATTGATAATAGTTTTAACTTTGCGGTTAAGCTTTATCAGTAATAACACCGATTTATTTAGCCAATATTAGCCACTGCGCAAGTAGACACCTAATGTATTTTGCCGTTATTAGTATTTTTCCTGAGATGTTTGCCACGATTCGTGAGTTTGGAATCACGGGTCGAGCAGTCACTCAGAAACAAGTGACGATTGAATGCATTAATCCGCGTGATTTTACCAGTGATAATTATCGCCGTATTGATGAACGTCCGTATGGTGGCGGTCCTGGCATGGTGATGATGGCTGAGCCATTATCTCAAGCGATTGAGGATGCGCGCCTGCGAGCAAGTCAGCATGGCTGCCGTGTCGACAAAGCGCACTGTCCGGTGATTTATATGTCGCCACAAGGACAGACGCTGAGTGAGAGTAGTGTGGTCGATATGACTGAGTATGACGGCATGATTATATTATGTGGTCGTTACGAAGGTATTGATGAGCGCCTACTATCGCAATATGTTGACATGGAAATATCGCTTGGTGATTACGTACTTACCGGTGGTGAGCTGCCAGCAATGGTGCTAATGGATAGTGTGATACGTCGTCTGCCTGATATTATGGGTGATGATAAGTCAGCTGAGCAAGACTCGTTCGTCGATGGCTTGCTTGATTGTCCACATTATACTAAGCCGCATGAGTTTGCGGGTATGGCAGTGCCTGAAGTGTTACTTTCAGGTCACCATGCCAATATTGCGAAGTGGCGCTTTAGTCAGCAAGTCGAACGTACGCAAGCGCGTCGTCCAGACTTATGGCAAGCGTTTACGCCAACGGTAGAGCAAGCAAAGTGGCTAAAAGCATTGGCGAAAGCAGATAAAAAACAGCGTTGATAGCGGCTAAAAAGATAAACAGTTAAGCAACAGAATTTTGAGCAACAACAAAACGAGTCATAGCATAATGGCCGTTTGTCATAACCCACTTACGTTGTGTCTCATTAAAAAGATACGATCCATTATTACAAACAGGTGATATGCGTCAAGCCTCTATTATCTAATGTGAGGAGATAACTCTCATGAGCAACAAGCATCCATTGGTTCAGGTCATCGAAAATGCTCAATTGATTGAGCGCCCAAGCTTTGCACCCGGCGATACCGTTGTGGTTCAAGTAAAAGTACGTGAAGGTGAGCGTGAGCGTTTACAGGCTTTTGAAGGCGTTGTAATTGCTAAACGTAACCGCGGTTTAAACTCAGCGTTTACCGTACGTAAAATCTCAAGCGGTGTTGGCGTTGAGCGTGCATTCCAATTGCATTCACCAATCATCGATAGCATCGAAGTGAAACGCCGTGGTGCTGTTCGCCGTGCGAAACTATACTACTTACGTGAGCGCTCTGGTAAATCAGCACGTATCCGCGAGAAGCTTGCTCCGCGTGCACCTAAAGCTGTTAAGCCAAAAGCTAACGCTTAGATTATATCCAGTATCTGCTTTTAAGCATTGTGCTTAATATCGCTTTATTGCTGAACCGTCTATTATGCGATTCGGCAATAGTGAAAAGCCAGATACAAGCCCTTATTCATAGGTTTATCATATAAATAAGCGGGTAGTACCAAAAAAGACAAAACCCCAATCTGTGCGTATGCCAGATTGGGGTTTTTGTTTCTGTCGTTTTAATTAATGCGCTTTAAATCACAAATCTAGAGAACTGTTTTAAAAATTGCCCTTAAGCCTCTAACCATCGAGATTTTCGATACGGCTATTTTGGTCTTTAGATTTGCTGTACTTACGCAAGCGTATATAGAGCGTTTTAGTGACGGTAGCGATAACTTTTTGTTGATCATCGACGATATCTGCTTGGTATTCCCGAAATACCGGCTCGCCTTCTTTTGCTAATTCCTGAATCGTGGTGATTTCATTGCTAGGAATTTTTAGGCGTGCAGTGACTTTGCTATTACCAGGCGCAATAAACTCAATATATGAGCTTTTGTCCCAAACGACATAGCTGCTGCCCAATTGGTGCATCAGCATTATCATATAGAATGGGTCCACCATCGAATACAGGCTGCCGCCAAACTGAGTGCCTACGATGTTTTTGTTCAGCGTATTTAGCCCCATACTTACCACACACAAACCTTGATCTAGATTGAGGTGATCGATTCTGATACCAGCGCCTACGTATGGTGCATAAGTGTTGATACGCAACTTCAGTAGGTGGGGTGTCAATAACGGCATGATACTTTGTTTGGCTCTGCGTTTTAGCGTCTCAAAATTGGTGGGTAGCAAACTCATAAATTCGTCCTATTGCTTCTTTTATATTTTTTAGTGATACCGTTTGAATCAAATTTTTTAGTGTACTTCTATCAAAGAGCAGTCACGAAAGGGCATTTATCATAAGTAAAAAATATCAAAACCGCTAGGCTTAAAGCGTAACTGACATGGATTTTCTATAGTTACTTAAAAGTTATAATAAACTATTTATTATAGCTATCTTTAATATTTAGTTATGTGATAACAAATATCTAGATACAGATAATTATTAAGAAAAAGGTCATTTATTCTAATTTAAAGCCTATATTAAGTGTGTTTTTTCCTCATGGTTTTCTATTAAGTTCAATTTTGTATTAAATGGAAACTTTAATTTATATATTATAATAGTGTATGGACTTTTTTAGTGATTCTAAGTTCGCATTTCGAGTTCTCATGTCATACAATGGCTTGCAATTTTTAATGGACGCTTTAGTCACATTAAATTTCACTATCAAATTATCAGTTAAATAAAGCCTCAGTCGACATAAGGAAATGTGATGAGTAACACTCAGATCCCTTCTTCAGGGTCTAATCAGCAGTCATCAAATCCATCTAATTACGACAGCGAGCCATCAGGTAGCTACCTTGATTTACACAAACCAAGCGCAAGCTTTGACAGTCGTGACGCTTATCTAAATCATGAATTACAAATCATGCAGCCAAAACGCTGGCGTCCCAATTTGCCGTTTCGTGATTATCGCTTTGAGTATGAAGATACTATTCCTGCAATGGCGGCAACGATTGGTAAAGTGGTTATGGTGGGTGCGATTGCTGCAACATTTGCAGGTCCACTTGGTTTGGGCGATGCGTTTGTTTTAGAAAACGTTCGTTATGAGCTATTAATCGTTTCATTCTTTATCATCTTATTTTCAGGATTTCTACTCCCGACAGCCAACCTTGCAGGTACTCACGGCCCCCTTATTCCGCTTATTCCTATCGTTGTTGCTGCTGGTGGTCACCCGATGGCCTTTGGTCTGCTCATCGGTGCCTTCGGCTTGCTATTGGCAATCAGTAAAGGGGGCAGTCTGCTGGCAAACTTGACCAGTAAAGGGGTGTGCGGTGGCCTCTTGATTTACTTAGGGTTTATCGGTACCACCTCACAGGTCAAAAACCTCTTTGCATGGGCAGAAGGTATTGGCATGTCGCATATTGCCTTTTTCATTATTTTGGCCACTATCCTGCTATATGCATTACTTGAGCATTGGCAAAAACGCTGGCTTGCGGTTCCGCTAAGCTGTGTACTAGGTGGCGGACTTGCATTTGCATTGGGTGCACCCTTTGAGTTCAAAACTGCACCAGGCTTACCAAACATGAACCCGATGTATTGGTGGGGTGAAAATACTGGTTGGATGCTAGGATTACCGACGGTTGAAAGCTTCATTGTCGTACTGCCGTTTGCTATTTTGGCCGTTGCTATGTGGTCACCAGATTTTTTAGGCCATCAGGTCTTTCAAAAAATCAGCTATCCTAAACGTACTGAAAAGGTACTCATGGATATCGATGACACAATGACCAGCGCTTCGTTTCGTCAGGTCGTCGGCTCTGTATTGGGCGGTGCTAACTTTGCGTCATCGTGGGGCACCTATATTGTCCCAGCAGCGATTGCCAAACGTCCGATTCCTGCTGGTGCCTTATTGACGGCATTGTTTTGTATTATCGCAGGGGTTTGGGGCTATCCAATGGATTTGGCTATTTGGCAGCCAGTGATGTGTGTGGCCTTAATCGTTGGTGTGTTTATTCCACTGCTTGAAGCTGGTATGGAAATGACTCGTGAAGGTAAAACCACGCAGTCTGCTGCGATTGTGGTGTTTGCTTCAGCGCTTGTAAATCCTGCCTTTGGTTGGTCACTCACGTTGTTGCTTGATAACTTAGGCTTGATTGGCTCGAAAGAACGCAGTGCTAATTTAACTAAAATGAGCCGCTGGATCATACCGGGTATTATGTTTGTGGTATTGACTGGCGTGATGGCTATCGTTGGTATGCTACCGGGTATTCCGGCATTGATGGCTAACTTCCGCCATTAATGGCATCTTGCTTACCTATAAAAAGTCAGCATCGGTGCTGGCTTTTTTATGGGTGATGCTATGATAATAATTGGCTTGTAAAACAATGACTCCCGCCCCATAACTAGCAGTATTACAAGACTTTTAAGAGCAAAAAATTCTATGGTCAATGTCTCAGAATCGAGTCCTGTCGATGACAAGAAAGCCCGTCTTAAGCATTTAATCCAGCGCCTACCAAATTTGCCAGGCGTGTATAAGATGCTGGGAAAAAACGGTGATATCTTATATGTCGGTAAAGCCAAGTCACTCAAGAGCCGTGTGAACAGCTACTTTGCTAAAACCATTGACCATCCAAAAACACGGGCGCTAGTGGCACGGATACATAATATTGAAACCATTATTACCCGTAGTGAGACTGAAGCGTTATTGCTCGAGCAAAACTTGATTAAAGAGTATCGTCCGCCTTATAACGTGCTATTGCGTGATGACAAATCTTATCTTTATGTATTTATTTCAGCGGATAAGCCTTACCCGCGATTGGCTTATGGTCGCGGTAAAGGCAATCACCAGAAAGGGCGCTTTTTCGGTCCTTTCCCCTCTGCTCATGCCGCCAAAGAGACACTGGTGCTGATGCAGAAAATGTTTCAAATGCGCCAATGTACCAATACCTTTTTTAAGCAACGTAAGCGTCCGTGCCTTGAATATCAGATTAAACGCTGCCGTGCACCCTGCGTGGGCTTGGTATCGCCTGAAGAATATATGGAAGATGTCAATAATACTATTCGTTTCCTAAAAGGCGACTCTAGCGATATTCATAGCGCTTTGATTGAAAAAATGGAAGCTTCTGCTGAAGAATTAGATTTTGAAAAGGCAGTGTTTTATCGCGATCAGCTGTCTATGCTGCGTGAAGTACAAGCTAAGCAAGCTGTTTATACTGTACAAGGTGAGGCGGATGTAATTGCTATCGCTAGTCAGGCAGGCATGACATGCGTCAACGTACTGACCGTACGTGGTGGTCGTGTACTGGGTGGTAAAAACTACTTCCCTGATGTCGATAGCAGCGAGCCACTTGCTGATAATTTATCTGCCTTTATTACTTCATTTTATTTTCAAGTAACGGATGACTTACCATCCGAAATCATGTTGAGTCATGAATTACCGGATCAGGTGGCGGTCAGTGAAGCACTGGCGAGCCATTTTGGCAGTAAAGTCGTGATCAAAACTAATGTACGTGAACACCGTGCCGAATGGTTAGATTTAGCCAAACTCAATACCAATAACGCCCTAAAAACCAAGCTGGGCGACTATTTGGAGTTGCATGCGCGCTTTGGTGCCTTAAAAGATGTCTTAGCGGACGTCACTGATAGAACCATTGATCGCATAGAGTGTTTTGATATCTCCCATACCATGGGCGAGGCGACCATTGGTAGCTGCGTAGTCTTTGACCAAGGTGGCTCGCGTCGCCGTGATTATCGTCAATATGCCATTCATGACATTGTCGGTGGTGATGATTATGCCGCAATGAAACAAGTGCTGACACGGCGCTATAAAAAGCAACCATTGCCTGATTTGTTGCTGATTGATGGGGGTAAAGGTCAGCTTGGCATCGCTAAAGAAGTGCTAACCGAGCTGGGTATTCTTGGTGATACTTTGCTGATTAGCGTGGCAAAAGGCGAAGGACGTAAGGCTGGGCTTGAAGTGCTACATTTTATCGATCATGAGCCACTTGATTTGCCGATGGATAGCAAGGCGCTGCATTTATTGATGCATATTCGCGATGAGGCGCATCGTTTTGCGATTACGGCGCATCGTAAGAAGCGTGATAAGCGCCGTTCATCGTCAGTGTTAGAAGTCATACCGGGGCTGGGTGAAAAGCGCCGCCGTGACCTGCTTAATCACTTTGGCGGACTGCAGCAATTGCTCGGTGCATCGCAGCAGGAATTGGCAGGCGTGCAAGGGATTGGGCCAGTACTTGCAAAAACAGTTTATAAAGTATTGCACGAGTAGGCGTTTACATTCTACCTACCTATCTATCTATCTATCTATCTATCTATCTAAATTTTTAGTAGTAGGGTAAACAGTTTCTAAGGTATTACATAGGTAATGGGTACAGTAACTTTTGTTGTAATAAACTCATTATCCTTAGTACCGGCTTTGAATATCATTTTTCTAGCATCACGTAGAGCACTTCGGTCTAATGACACGACGCCTGATGACTCAGTAACAGAAATGGAACTAATTTGACCAGATTTATCAATCAACATACTCAGGACAACTTCATATTCCTCACCAGCTTTCAAACGTCTAGCTGCTCTGTGTGGAACTGTGAACTGAGGTTGACGCAATATTTCAGCAGGCTTAATAACAGTCTCTCTTATCGCTAGACTCTGACAGCCCGATAGTAATATGCCAGTAAAGATAAAGGGTAGTAGTTTCATAACCAGCTGACCTAGTCTGCTTTTATTTTATAAGTCACAAATTTAAAATCTAGCGTACTTTTTTCATCATGCATTTGCTCAGACTCTTCTGCCACTTCAAATTCACTTGGCAACTCAGG
Source organism: Psychrobacter sp. AOP30-A2-5 (assembly GCF_052378115.1). Lineage (NCBI taxonomy): Bacteria > Pseudomonadati > Pseudomonadota > Gammaproteobacteria > Moraxellales > Moraxellaceae > Psychrobacter > Psychrobacter sp. AOP30-A2-5. The sequence goes on from NZ_JBQSXK010000023.1 coordinate 41,048, forward strand.
ATAAAAAGCGTCGCCATCCGTAATCTCAGTATCGACGTGGGTCAGCTCAATGCGATCGGTATACATCAACGCATCGCTAAACACGCGCTCGCCGCCAATCACCCAAATGGTATCCAGATGCGCACCATGTGCCAGACTTGCTGCTTGCGTTAATGCATCATCTAAATTATGCACCACGTAAGCATTGCTTTTATCGACCAAACCTTTTTGTTCGGCATAATCTAGCTGGGTGCTGATGATGAAGCTCACGCGTTTTGGCAAAGGCTTGCTGCCCATTGATTCAAACGTCTTACGACCCATAATGACGATACCTTGAATCGCACCGTCATTTTGTTTGGTCGTCATGCTTTTAAAATGCTGTAAATCTGCTGAGATATGCCACGGTAGCTCATTATCTTTGCCGATACAGCGGTTGCTACTGATAGCTGCGATTTGGGCAACTTCGGTGTGGGCATAACTCATAACGTATCCTTTTTATTGTCTTTAACATGCTACTTGCATTTGCTGCATTTATTTAAAACTTTCAATCAGACAAAGGCTAGACTGCAACCTTTGCCTTAATCGCAGGATGCGACTCGTAACCATCAACGCTAATGTCTTCGTATTTGAAAGCAAAAATATCTTTCACATCAGGATTAAGCGTCAGCGTTGGTAGCTTATAAAGCTCACGCGTCAACTGTAATTCAACTTGCTCGCGGTGGTTTTGATAAATATGACAATCGCCACCCGTCCAGATAAATTCGCCCACTTCTAATCCGCATACTTGCGCGACCATATGGGTCAGCAAGGCATAACTGGCAATATTAAATGGCACACCTAGGAATATTATAACCCCTAATTTATGCACAAGACGCCTAATAACATAGCCTTAACAGCTGTAATAGCATTGTGCACTTTTAATTCTGCACAATATGGATTATACATACAAGGTTATTATACCTGATTTTAAAATATCACTGCTAATAGAAGGTCTTGTTTATTTCTTTTGGTTGTACTAGAGCATATAAAACGTGATTGTTCCAATACTAAAACTCACCCTAAGGCCTTATCAACTAACGCATCAGTAAGCTGAACTTGCGTTTCTTGAGACTGTTGTAATTTAGCTTTTAGCTGATCGCAAATAGCCATTAGCTCGTCAACTTTAGCAACGATGCGATGTTGTTCAGCTAGAGGAGGTAAAGCTATCTTTAAAGCTCTGACCTGACTTCTAGATACATTTTTCATAGAGCTGCTAGTACCTCCTGCTACCTCTGCATAATATTCGCGAGAATAACTACTATTATTCACTAAATTTATATAATAGCTAAATACATCTTTAGTAAAACTAAAACGAATGATTTTGTCACTCATCATTAGTTTCTCGGGTGTGTTCTTTGGAACAACAACAGAACGTGCTACTAAATCGGCCGTATTAGCTCTGGAAATAAGGAAGTCATTAGCTTTTACTTCATACTGAGGTTTTGGCTCTAAATAGTTTGGCAAGGCTTTATTCTCATCAGGCTGATATTTACCCCAAGTTACAGCACTTACTTTAAGTACACCCCAATTATCTCCTTCTTTTGGCGTAGGATCACATTTGGGACTCCAACCAGCCTCCGAGCTTAAAGATAAACTATCTATTTGACACCATTCCCATCCTTTTGGTAGCTCAAAGAATTTTTCTCCGTCACTAATCGGTGGTAATGGTTTTTCTTTCTTAATCTTCTTTTCTTCAATCAACCGCTCTTTTTCTTTAGCTATCTTTTCTAATAACACTGAAGCAGGCTCATCGTCTGGATTTTGTGGCATCAACTTACCCATTACCGCCAATTGCAGTACAGTTTGCTTTAGGGCTTCGATGCTTTGCTCAGTGGTGAAAAAGCTGTCAAAATGCTCAGCAATTCTTGCCCAGTTTTGTGCCAGTTCATCCGCGTCAGCACTATCTGTCAACGTGGATAATAGTACCTTTACAAGTGTCGCATGAGCTTCGATACTGACTTCGGTTTGCTGCTCTAGTTGATCACATAGAAGCATCAATTCATCGACTTTGGCGACGATACGGTGTTGCTCTGCGAGTGGAGGTAAAGGTACAGGAAATTTAGCTAAATCTGCACCTGATAGATTAGGTTGAGCTGTTCCATTATTATATTTAAATATAGTTCTCTTTGTTAGAGTGCTATTTAGTACTAGCATAATAA
>NZ_JBQSXK010000024.1:0-36461 GCF_052378115.1 Psychrobacter sp. AOP30-A2-5
GTGTCTTAAAAGACATATTATCTTGTTTATCTACACCATAGCAGATTGTCATTTTATCTGTTGTTGGCCGTGCTGAGGTCTGATTAGCACTTAAAATAGAGGCTGTTGATAAAAGCACAATTATTAGTTTTTTTGAAAATACCAAGTTCATATCCTTACGACTTTATGTATTTTTATTTGAAGTATCCTGACTTGATAATAGATGAGTCATAATTAGCAGTAGTTAGAGAATATACCTTCAACAGCCTTCCTTTCTATAAAAAATGGATTACCATAATCAAGTTGCATAGCTTTCTTGAAACTAGTTTTATTTTTAGGATTACCATGCTCTTTAATGTAGGATTTAGCTGGTTCAACACAGTTAATCCGTGCAGCATAATTCCATCTATCGTCATAACCATATGTTTGTACAATAATGTCTACTATTTCAGGTCTTTTCGTTCTTTTGTTATATGAAATCACTTCACTTAAACTGGCTTCCCATACAGTTGATTTTCCATAACCACTAAGACTAGCACCATGTGAATTCTCATAAACTGTAATTATTGCAAAATCTTGTCCCTCAGTTGAGTAAGCTCTAGCGGAATAAGCGTTAGCAGAAGCTGCTGTTACAAACATCATAGTTAAACCAATCGCTACTTTATTTAAAAAAATCATAAATTTCCTATCTCATAGTTGAATCAGCTTCCAAGTAGCAAAGTATTTTCACCACTTGTCACTAATACATTTAGTTTGTTCAGATATGTTTTGATAATACGAATATAACTGATTGGTAACATTCAAGCAATATAACTTCATTAATTAAAAATAAACTATTTATCAGTCTGGACTTTCTCAGATGATATGGAATATAGTTGAGAGAATATAGGCTTGATACAGCACTGCTAATAACATTTTTTATAGCCTCAAATACAGTCTCTAACTACGCATCGAAAAGCCCCCTAGCAAATAACTAAGGGGCTTTTTTATGACGCGAACAACCATTACTTAGGTTTTACTTCAGTTAATCATTCAGGAAAATACTCAGGCACACCGCGCATAAACTCATCTTTTATTTCTCGTAGCAACTGATCAAATTTATGGCTTTCCGTTATAACATCTTCAAAGCCCTTCCAGCTATCAATATCTTGCATATCTGCATCATCGACAATCTCGTATATATCGTCCTCAAGAAGCGTAACCATATCAGGTAAAGGTAAATGATACACTTCACAATGAATATCATTATCTAATTCATCAATTGCCGTCTGGTATAAAAAATGATCACCACCATGATAATTTATATAACCTAAATACTCATGAAGGTTAGCAAACCCATCGTCATCCAGCGGTGGCTGTTGAAGATATTCATTTTTTATCGTGGTAATTATTTCACCAATCAGCTTATCTTTAGTATTTGCAGACAAGCTACCTAACGAGTATAGGAGTGCATATAAATTCTGATTGCGTTGCTCTAAACGCTCTTCAAGAGCAACTGACTCAAGCTGAATATACTTGTAACTCATACTTTGATTCGCATACGACTCAGCCATCTCTACAGAAAATCTTGCTAAGGCTAATAAGTTCTCTTGTGTTGTTGCGTCTAAATCTTCCTCAGAAAAGTAATAGTTAATCTGCTTATGTATAAATGCAATATATGCCTGAACGAATAGGTAGTCACAGTCAGCTATAGCTTGGTCAAAATGTTTAAACCATTCCGCTAATTGATTAAAGCCTTCTAATAAATCTAATAAGTAACTATCTTTTTTTATATCCACAATAAACACTTGGCGTAGCATTAATATCAGCTCAAGCTCGTGTGATGAAAAAGAAAGACCTGACTCCCCACGACCAACGCCTTCATATCCGTTTGAATGCGATAAGGCATCAAAAAAACGGCAATACCTTTCATACTTGTTGTAGATCGCTTTCCGGTTGTCATCATCAAACCATATGTCATTTCTCATTAGCGTCCTTCCTTTATATGGCATTGACTATTTCACCGTCACCTTACCATTTATTAGCATAGACAGTAACCAATCTCTAATCTCAGCTAATCTGCTTTTATATGCGGTGTCAGCTCACCACTAGGTGACTCTAACAAGTAGGTTGTCACAAAATATGGCTCTGCCGGAAATGTTAAGGCTTCAGGGATGAGTGGGCCATCTACGCCTATTCCATAGTTATTCATATTAGCAAAGGACTTTTCAGTAGCTATCAATTTGTCCTCTACAATACTGTGCATATATTGATTAAACAAAGGTGCTTCCACAGCCCCAGACATTGTCCCATGCTCAGAGCTAAGCTTGTAATTATCAGGAATCTTTACTACCTGTGCCGTTCGATAGTCAGAACGAGCGAGTATATTAAGAACCGTACTTATCTCTTGATCGGTTGCATCTAGAGCATAGGCTCTAAATAAAAAACGCTGAACGACACCAGTCATTTGATCTACGATTGGCCAAACATTTGCTACAAGTTCCATAACCCTCTACCTTATTATTATTTTGAAAAAAATTAATACTCACTGACTTACCGTCACCTGACCATTCATTAGCATAGGCAATAGCCAGTCTCGAAGCTCAACTAAACTGTTATTTTCTTTTTTCAATATTAGGATTTTCTTGAAAATAGGTCTTAGCTTTTCGTCAAGATTTTTAATAACCTCAATAGGCGGTAGCACAATATTAGCTTGCTTGAGATGTTCTAAGGTGATATGACCCATCGTTGTTTTTCTCAAATCAGCCATCATCTTGAAATGGCTCAGATAGTTCATCAGCTCAAAATAATAAAAACTCTGAGGGTAGTCATCAGAAGTAACTTTAAAAATATGCTGGTTAAGCGCTCCTCTACCCTGCGACCAAATTTTGACATCTAAAGTAGCTGACCATGAAAATAATAAATCACCATCATCGATAAGAGCAGCTTTCGGTATGTCAGTTCTTGCTTTTTCGGTGTCTGGGCCAATACCATTATTCATCTCACGAATTTTGATTACTGGTAGGTAGTCATTTCCTGTTGGACGATATTTTTGCATCGCCAAACCATTATAATATTTTGCAATATCCCATAAAGTTGAGCCCTTCCACTCTTGAGGAATGTCACGCTTCAACGCTTTGTTATACACCATCTTACCGCCAGATGATTTATAAGGCTTACCGTCTGCATCAGGAAAATCAAACTGTACAAACCAGTAGTCATACAGTGTCTTTGCCATGGCTTCTAGCTCAGCGTTGGTTTGGTTGTTCAGTTCGATTTTTTTATCTATTGCTACTAACGTATTTGCAATCTTGCACTGCGCGTCATACGTGATATCTCTAAGAGAGATACTAGTTAAAATAGGCATAGTCAGAAACTTAGTTTGAGAGCCTTGTGCTTTTTCTCGCAAACGCTTTAACTCAAGTTTCAAAGCATAATAAATAAAATCAATGCTGTAACCAGCTTTAGTAGTTAATATATAGGTTCTCTGATAAGCATTGAACCTACCTTCGTATCTGTTGACATGAAAGTTACCTCTAGCATTGTTTCCTGCTACTAATACAACATCATCATCAAAAGCATAATGGTCTATTTCATCGGGGTATTCTGCACATGTAAAAAATGGATAAATACCATCTTTGACTGCCGCATTTGCATTTAATTTACCAGTTTTTATGTAGCAGGCACTCTCTAATGTTTTAATCATCGATTGTTAACTCCGCCAGATGCCCTTTAATCTTACTTTCCAAATCATGAGATTGTTTAAACAATTTATCTAAATTATTAGTAAAGTCTTGCATTTTTTCAGCGAATTGCTCAGCAGTAATATCGACATATTCAATTTTTACTTCAAAATACTGACCAGCACTCAGGCTATAATTTTTTTTCTTTATATCAGCATAGCTTACCGCTACGGACAAATCATCGACTTGCTGTTTGCCATTAAACACGTTAACAATCTGTTGCTCTTCTTTAGCACTCAAGACCGTCCTTTGAGTTTTTCCCTCTTTGACCTTCTTACCTAAGTTAGACGCATCGACCAATACGACATCGCCATCATTGCTGTCATCGATAAACAATATCGAGACGTTTGTCCCTGTGGTAGCAAAGATATTGGATGGCATAGAAACCACACCAGCGAGCATCTTTTCATCTACTAATTTTTGGCGAATCTTTTTATCAATACCAGACTGGGCCGTAATAAAGCCAGTGGGTACTACTACCGCTGCCTTACCACCTTTTTTAAGTGAAGCAATGATATGCTGTAAGAAAAGCTGGTAAATTGACATACTTTCTTTCTTTTTATTAGGTATTGTCGGAATACCTGCAAAAAAGCGTTCTTTGTTCTCTTTACTATTTAGCGCATCTCGATAGTCACTAAAGTCGAGCTTAAACGGTGGGTTAGAAACGATATAGTCAAATTTCTTAAGCTTCTCATCGTCTTTATGATAAGGGTGCTGAATCGTATTACCTTGAATCACGTTAGGTATCGAATGTACTAAATTGTTTAAAATCAGGTTTAAGCGTAATAGGTTCGATGATTTTTGAGAGATGTCTTGGGTATAGATAGTACAGCGATCTTCACCGATGGCATGGGCAACATTCATTAATAGCGTACCTGAACCTGCTGAAGGGTCGTAACATGTGACATCCCTTACCGTACCACGCTCCGCTTGTGGCACCAGTATCTCAGCCATAATGCGAGCGACCGCATGAGGCGTGAAATACTCGGCATATTTACCGCCCGAGTTACTGTTATAGTCTTTAATTAAGTACTCAAAAATACCGGCATAAAAATCGAATTTTTGGTCAAAGATACGCTCAAAGCTAAACTCAATCAGCTTATTGATTACCGCACGGCAAAAATCATCACGCTTAGACTCATCAGCGATGTATTGGCTTAGACGATCAAATAGCACGACCTTTGCACCACCATCTGTTTTTACCGCAAAGATGTCGTTGTTCTTAATGGCGATATCAATCAGCGTGTCATCAAATAGCTTAGCAAAGTCAGGCGCATTACTCTGGCTGAATAGATAGCTAATAAAATGCTGAGGCTCCAAACGAGCAGTGTCTGCGCTCATCTGTAGCTGTAGCATCTCATAGTCTTCATCACTCATATCACTAAGCGACTTTTCCCAGTTATTAGCTTTAGCGACATCCTCATCTATTTTCTTAGCCTCATAAGAAAATTTATCGTTTAGAAACTTGTACAAGAATATTTGGGTAATGATTTTGAACTCATTACCGTCATTACCTAGACCATAATTGGCACAAATACTTTTTAAACTATCGATTAATTCTTGGGTTTTCGCTTTAAACTCAAGCTCTACCATGGTCTTGCTCCAACGTTATATTCATTGATGTATTCTGAGACAACCAGCTTATTAATGTAGCGTGAACTGTCAGGTTTTAATTTGATCTTGTGGTCTTTCATAAAACGTTTAATAACGATAGGCATCATCTGCCCTTCAAAATAGCTTTCATTATCGACGATTTGACTGCTGTTAAGCACCTTCTCATCCGCATCATTTTTTACAGCCATTAGTGCTTCATGTATGGTGCGTTCGGAGCTATTTATATCAGTCTGCTGCTGCTCCGTCAGACGCTTATGTATGCGAGCATATTTGGCATCACCTTTATATTTATGTCGCATCTGCTCATTCATACGGTTGAGCTCTTTTATGCGTTTATGAATCTTAGTAAGCTCATCAATATTTGCATTCATCTGCTCTTGTGAGACTTCGCTCAGCTTTCTCTTTTTAAAGATTCGTTCTAGCTCTTCTCTTAAACTAATGAATTTAGGATCTTGTTGATCAAAGTTACTAGCCATTGCTTCACGAGTTTTGCGTAGGGTGCTTTTAAGTTCATCAGATAGTACCAGCTCTTCTTCGCCTATCTTAGTAAACTTAAATATCACATCTTCCAAGGCTTGGTTAAGTAAATTACTTGTGCCTATACCCTGCTCTAGATTCTGCTTAGTATTCAGTAAATCAAGATGCTGACTGGTCTCTCGGTAAAGAACGTTTAACTTATTGAAATCAAGCTCTTCTAAGAATTTATAGTCACCTTGAAGCCGAACCAGATTATATAGACTTCTAGCATCAGCCAGTACCTTTTTAAGGCTAAGTACCGTTTCTCTATCTTGAATCTGGCTAATTTGATCGCTGAATAACTCCATGTTATCCGTCTCGTAAAGAAACAGTACGTCCTTAACATGCTCAATTTCCTGCTGTATCTCTTCGTGCGATTTAAACAGATGTGAGTAGCTCTCCATTTCATCGCCAAACTCTGACTGTAGCTCTTCGAAATAGGCTTTATTAGTCGCATCAAACTCTTTACTGATATCTGCGAAATCAACCACGTAGCCATATCTAAAATCTTTATAGGTACGGTTCACACGAGTGAGTGCTTGCAAGAGATTGTGTGCACGAACCATACGCCCAAGGTATAGCTTCTTCAAACGCTTGGCATCAAAGCCAGTCAGTAGCATGTTGTACACAAATAAAAGATCTATCTTTCCAGCCTTAAAATCTTCTATCCAGTCTTTACGTTCTTCTTTAGTACCAATATCGTGCAAAATCAATTGAGCAGATTTAACTTTTGTTTCTTCATAACGTATCTCTGCCAAGGTTTTAATATTGGAGTTCGGCTCTTGATTGTTAGTAGCCGCTTCGTCTTGAGCATAGAGTTTATTAAAAAGCTCAAACATCTGCTTGGCTTGTGGTGCGCTATCACAAATAACCATGCCGCCGATGCTCGCATCATTTAGCGCCCCACGGCTTTTTTCAAAATCTGACACAATGTATTCAAGCATCGGCTCAACAAAGCAAGAATGAGCATATATGTCTTCACGCTTAACATCACCTACCAACACCTTTGCTTTAGCAAGAGCTTCTTGTAGGATAAGTTTATAGCTGGTAGATATCTCTTCTCTTATCAGTCGGAGGGTATAGCCATCGGCAATAGAAGCATTGTAATAGTATTTATGGATATAATCGCCAAACAAGGCTCTTGAGTTATAGTCATCCCCCAATAGCGGTGTACCTGTCAGACCGATTTTAATAGCATTAGGGTCTGATTCTTTTAGGTTGGCTAAAAAACTGCCTTTAGGATTATAGCTACGATGCACTTCATCTAAAAAATATATTCGCTGAATATCAACGTTATAGTCTTTGGTTGAAGCAACGTCAGGGTCGTCTTTAAACTTGTGTATATTGACCACTGTAATCTCAGGTACGCCTGCATCATTGTGAATGGCTTTGGTTGCCTTAATGTCACGCGCAAAATCATCTCTGGAGTCAACGGTTCGAACTCTTAGACCACGCGCTGTAAACTCACGCTGTGCCTGTTGTAGTAAGTCTAATCGATCAACGATGAAATAAAACTTAGGTGTTATTCTTTGCTTTTGAAAATAGTCTGTTAGGAAGCGCACATTATAAAAAGCCAGGGCAGTTTTACCGCTGCCTTGTGTATGCCAGATAATACCTTTTCTAATACCCTCATCGAGCTTATTACCAATAGCCTTAGTCGCAAATATCTGCGGATAACGCATGATATGTTTCTCTAGCCCTTTAGTCTCGTTCACATAAACCAGCGCATAACGCAGAACGAATGCCAATCGCTCACGACTGAGTAAAGAGGTACAGATGCTATTAGTAGGACGTTCTGGCTGCTTATTGGTTTTAAATTCCGAGCTATTTCGAATGACTTCTAAGTTGTTATCCTTCAGTACTCTAAGCTCATCAGCGTCAGTAACTGGTTCTAGTAATGCCGTATAGTTGAACGTCTCTTCTTCACGGAAATAGTTGAATATCGGTTTGTGGTAAGAAGAACTAGCGTAAAAGGCTCCACGTAATGGTTCAGGGTCGCCATCCACGTATTCCATGTTATTTGAAAAAATCATAAACTGCGTGATATTAACGAACCGTTTGAACTTAGGGTTCTCAAATCGTGTATTGATACGATTTCTCTCAGCGATAATACCTTCTCGATTATTCGGCTTTTTGACCTCTATAAACACTAATGGCATACCGTTGATGAGCAAGGTGATGTCAGGACGAAATTCTTCGTCACCATTTTTACAGGTCAGCTCCGTAACCACATGAAAGCTATTATTATTAAAGTTTTCAAAATCAATCAACTTCGTACCTGAACGCTCAGATAGCTTGTCAAAAAAAGCTTTCCCTAAATCTTCATTGTCTAAGAGCAACTTCACATCTTCGAATAGGCGTTTGACCTCATCGTCTTTAATACCCCCATTTATTCGCATCATGGCATCATGAAAAAGTTCAGGGAAAATGTTGGTATCGATATCCCATTTGGTATCTTTAAGCGATAAGTATTGATAACCTAGCTTCATCAAATGAAGGATTGTTGGGATTTTTACACGGGAGTCTTCATTAAAGCTCATGGCAATTAACTCGCTTAGCAGATAGTAGGATAGTTGTATTATCAAATCTATAGATAAGAGTCACTATACGTCAATCGGTGTCGTTAAGATTTTTCATTTTAAGCATCAGTATAGCAATATCAGGTAAGAGTTCTCTCTTCTAGTTATTTTATATCTTCATAATTGCCCTCACTAGTTGAGGGCTTTTTTGTGATTTTTACATTATTGAATGCGATTAATTTATCATCGGACACAACCTGTCACCTCTACCCTCTATACTTTAGTCTCAGTCCTGATAATTATGAGGGGAGAAATAATGTGGTTCTTTAAAAAATCTAAAAACAACAATCAACAGCTGATGTCCTCATCTCGATCATGTTTCTCTCATGCACATCAACTACCTCAACAATATACTGCCATTTGGTTTGAGTTTGAATCTGGCAGACGCATAGACTTAAACTCTCATGTAGTTATGGAAGATCCAACAGGTCTATATCAATTCTTGCGTGTCAAAGGTCAAAAGAGAATAGCTAAGCAATTACAGATCAGCCGTGAATTATCGCTACACAACGTACAAACCATTGTTTTTTATGAAAAAGATTATGGTCGCTGGCGACTTTAGTTATGTAATCAGTACTCGCTCTATTAAAATTTGACCGATGTTTATCCATAACTAAATGTATTAATAATTATTCATGCTTAATACTAACTGTACTTGTGGCTTAATGAACCTAAATTATGATTGATAAATATAGATAAAAGTGCATAATTAGCTTTCTGTAGTATTTCAGTAACTTTTTATATCCTAATATTAATATGATCGTATCTGTATGACTTCAAAAAAGCATGAAAAGCTCGCTTATCGGTTAGCCGATATTATTATTAGACTCAATGATGGTGAGCGTCTCAACATTGACACGCTGACCCAAGATTATCAGGTCTGTACCCGTACGCTTAAACGCGATTTTCAAGAACGCTTAGCCATGCTGGACTTTAGTGAAATAGGCCCGCAGTTTTATCGCCTTAGTCCTAAAAAGGTTGGCTATTTAGATACTGTTGAAATCAAGCGCTTTGCTAATTTTGCTAGTGTGCAAGACTTGCTACCACAAATTGATCGGCAATTCTTTCAACAGCAATTGAACCAAAGCATCTTAGTTAAAGGTTTTGCTTACGAGAACATTCAAGAGCGTATGTATGACTTTAAAGCCATCAATCAAGCAATTAGCGAGTGCCAGTATATTGAGTTCGATTATCGCAAGGTTAGTGACAGCACAACTGATAACAACAGCAAACACCACCGTTTAGCACCTTATCATTTGCTCAACAAAAACGGCATCTGGTACGTAGTTGGACGCTGGAATGAACAGACAAGAACCTTTTGCTTTACTCAGATTAGTAATCTAAAAGTCAACGCTGAGACCTTTGAATGCTCTGAGGACATAAAATCCGAAATCGTCGCTACGGACAGTTTATTCATCGGTAGTCAGATCAGTGAAATTGTCTTGCAAGTCAATGCCAAGGTTGCTGGATATTTTGAGCGCCGTGACCTGTTGCCTAATCAAGAGCTGGTACGTCGGCTCGATAATGGCGATTTACTACTGGTATGTAAGGAGGTCCATCCAAGAGATGTTATCCCTATAGCACAGTACTGGATACCGCATATTCGGGTGATAAGTCCGAGTTCGGTTCAAGAGCAGATGGAAGATGTTTTGAGAGGGTATTTAGTGAAGTGATATTACGAGAATTATTAATCTCTTATAAAGAAATGTAACAAGAGATATCCTGAATAAAGTAAGTGAAGCCGTTGGTTTTAGACTTGTCACAAAGTTTGGAACTAAAGGTTAATTAATTTAGGTAAAGTAGTTCCAATATTAGGCGATGTTATTGGTTGAGGGCTTGATGCTTTCATAACAAATATTATCGAAAACCAAGCTAGAAAAACTTTTCTTGAATTCAAAATATATAGTTATAAAACCTATTCTAATAGTTTTAAAGATGTTAATTAATAATCAAATAACTAACACAGAAATGTATAAAACGAAACATTTATAAAAATAATGGTTCTAATGGATCCTTAAATCTTTAATCGATTTTTTATCACTGTAGTATAAAAAAACTCACTAAACTAAAGAGTACATTATGAGCGAACAAACAGAAAAACATTATGATGAACAAGACGCTGAAAAGTTATTAGAAGATGTTGAAAAGAATCTAGAGAAAAAGGTAGTAGTAGCAATTGTTGGTAAGGTTAGTACAGGCAAAAGCTCGCTTCTAAATGCTCTGTTTAACAAAACTAAGGCGGACAAACTTGCACATGTAGGTGCTATATCTGGGGTCACTACTAAAGTTACAAGATTCCAGCTAGGTAAAAATGTTGAAATAATGGACTCTCCTGGTTTAGGAGATATCATTAAAGAGAATAGCGATGCAACTAGAATAGCAATGGGTGAAATTGATGTAGGCATTCTAGTAGTATCAGATTCTGCTGATGAATCTCAAAAAGCACATTATGACGAGCTTAAAGCATACTGCAAAAAAGTATTCGTAGTTCTTAATAAAATTGATATATACGATAAAAAGAAGTCAGCACTGGACAAAGTAACAAACCAATGGTCTGAAGTTCTAAATCTAAATGAAGAAGATATAATATATCAAACTTGTGCTGATGGGTATGATCCTGACTATGATGATGATATAGAGCTGGACATACGTGGAATTGATGTTTTAAAACGAGATATATTACAATTCTTGAAAAAATATGGAAAAGCTTTAGTCTTAGAAAGAGAGATGGAGAAGAAGTCGGTTCTTGCAAAACGAATTATATATTCTTCGCTAGTAGCTGTTGCAGGAGCAGCATTTATACCAGGTAGTGCTGTTTATATTACAGGCATTCAAGGTGCCGCGATTATGTCTATCCATTATGTTTATACTGGCGAAGCATTAAGCAAGAAGTCTGCAGTAGCTGCCCTTCCACTATTTGCTAGTCAAAGTATCGGTTCAAGCTTATTTTTGGTCGCCAAATCATTTTTACCTCCTACAGGTATTATAGATGTAGCAGCAGCCGGGGTAGCAGCCGGGGTAACAATAGCAATGCTAAGTACAGTAAATTGGGTTTACGAAAATGATTATAACTTAGACGACAAAAAAGAACTAAAAGAGCAATATCAAGTTTTCTACGGTATACTCAAAAATATGGGTCTAAAGGAAATTTGGGATATAGTTAAAACACGTGATAGAAAAAAGATAATGGAACTTCTATCTCAGTTTGTTAAGTAAATATTATCTCGTTAATACACTAGGGTGTTTTGAAGCCCATATATTCAAGAAGTCTATAAGTGCAATTAATTTTAAAACAGTTGAAAACGCCTTTTGTGTTAGTGAGGTGAGGTTAGCTATGAAGTCGTATTTTAGATGATAGCTTTTGTAAATTGAAAAGGTGTGTTAGTTTTTCTGTATACCTCGTGTGGACTATGTTGCAAGAACATAGGAAATAACTTGGTACTTTCTAAATTAGATCGAAGTGATGGCAAGTGCCATCACTTCGATAATATCAGCTTGCTTTGCACTAGCTACGAAGAGCGTCCACTCATTTGTCGTATCGAAGACTATCACGAAAAATATCTATCGCATTTGTATGATTGATACGGATTCGTAAAAATGAATTTGGAAGTCTGTGAAAAATTGAGAGATAGTAGTAAAATCCCTAAGTAGTAGAAGTCTAAAAAGAGCCTAGATTGATAAAACTGATTTTTTAGTGATAATATGTATTTGAGACTAGATGAGATATTAGAAATATTTAGTTACAAATATTTTCGAGAAAAATCCTATTACTTGTATTGCCTCCAATACTGCGTCGCTGTTGGTCTAATTGCTGGTCTAAAAATAATTTTCTTCATATAAAATTGTTTTAAATCAGATACTTAATTATATAGTTCGAATCCCTCCTTCACCGCCAATCTTATTCTGCTTAATCAAAGCCTCTAGCTTTTCCCATCTGTTCAAACAACTCCGAAATACCTTTTAATCCAAAACACTTTCTGAAATTTTTAATTACAAGCCTCTTTTTGGCTTAATTTATTTGCCTATGTCATTTTGTCACCTTTTATTTATTACCTTCCTGTCGCTTACGCTCCTCCCGCACCTTTACTTGATGTTTCGCTATTTTCTACCAACATCGCAGCAGCCGTTTTTTTGAGTATCGCCCACTGCGCATCGTCGACATAGATGCCTTCTTTCCATGCGCACTGATGCGTTTCAAATAGCTCATCTGTCGATATTTTACGATTGAAATGCTGTGTATCCTGTTCAATATCAAAATTTTGGGTCGCAATTTCAATAATCATATCATTAGTATTATAATTGGCTTGTGCTTGGTCAAAAAAGTATAAATCAGGATACACAAAACCTTGATTTAACGTAAATAATGTATGCTTGGGCACAGAGCCATTGTCCCATTTAGCTAAACAAGCAAAGCCTTTGGCAGCCAGCCCCACCAGCTCACTATAAGCCAACCAGCGGTTATGACAGTTCTGTAAATAAATATGAAAATGCGCCAAATCACCCATTTTTTCCAGAGCATAGTCAATGATAGTCGGCAAGTGACAAGCCAAGCTGCTACCATGCAAATCTAAACGAATAGCGCCGTCTTGTTGATGGACGATATCGATTGGCGTATCGTGCTCAGTTAAGATATACGGACTGGCATTGTTAAAGTGTCTGATACCGTCCAAGCCCGCCATCTGTAACTCAGCAACCATAGTAGCAATCACATCCGCTTCGCCTACTTCTCGGTGCATCCCAGTAAAGGCTTTGTGTACTATCGTCACGATTTCATTATGCGATACGATCATGAGTCAAACCTCCCTGCTCTTTCGATAAATCGGGTAATAAAGGAAACAGCCACTCATCACTATGCACTTCTGCAAACAAAGGCGCACCTTGAAACAAGGTGATCCGCACCCAGCGATCTGATCTGGGATCGAACTTGGTGGCACCAAACATCGATAATTTACACCGTAACAGGTGCATGGGTAATGCGGTTTTATGCAAGACATTCATCTGAATATCGCCCAGTGGCTTATGTCCCATCGTCCAAACGCGGCGCGCAATCGAGCGATATTTTGGCTGATTTAAGATGAACTCTGAAATGAGCTGCTTTGGATCGGTGGGTTTCAATGCGAGATACAGCTTATTTGCTTGCCGTGCGATGTCTAATGCAAGCTCACGATCAGCACCCGGTTCTTGCCCGCGCACGCCCATCCTTGGCTCTTCTTTATCCACCGAGCGATACCAAAACCAATGGCTATTATCGGGCTGGCTAAAATCAATATTAATCACCCACTGATAATATCGCTCTAATACATCGATTAAATCTTGGATCACCTTGCCTTTCGGTAGCGACAGCGTTTCATCGGCATTTATTTTTTCTTGAAACGCATCGACACGCTCAGGATAAAGCTCCATCAAGCAAGAGATAATCACTTCTTGGCTCTCAAGGCTTAGATGATGGTGAGCTTGTAAGAACTCTGCCCATGTACTGTATTGATTAATGGTTACCATCAAATTATTTTGTAATACGGCTAATTCTGCAACGACCGCTTCATTGAGTTTGATTTGCGACTCATTGATGGTAACAATCTCGCTAAAATGCTGAATAGCACGTTTGATTAAACTGGCAAAATATGCGGTTTTTTTGGGTTCAATCTGGCAGATCAGTGTTACTTGCAACGCTTCTTCACGGGTAGTTAGCCATTGATCGACGACACAAGGATGGTTGATTAGATACGGTGCCATGCCCAGACCGGTGGCGTTACCAACTCCCAAGTAACGCTTAATCTCTGGATGCAGCGCAGCGGCGTTGCTACCGCCTTTTTGCTTTGCCAAATAATCGACCCAATCTAAGCTAAACTCACGCAGCAAATACACGGCACACATCTGCGCGCGAAAGGATTGATCAAAATCTGCACTGTGATCTAACGGTTTGAAGTCATAAATACCAAACTTACCATTGCCATAGACGGCAGTAGTGCGCAATATATAACCCACTTGCGCGAGTATATCTAAATCTGGTTGCTGACCAATGGCGAGTGAGCTAACGATATGATCAAAGACCCGTACGCTCTTATTTGCTCGTGCCAGCACCATCACCATATTAGAGTTGCGACCTGCTTCTTGCAGTGGTACATTGGCTTGTAGATTATCCAGTAATTCCTCACTTATCTCACCAAAGACCAGACCAAAGGTCACATCCCATTTTTGGGCAATCACCCTATCATTACGCTCTTCATCAGCCAGCTCATTACAAAACACCACCAGATGATACAGATGCTCTGGGGTATTGAGGCGATAAATAACCGTGCCATAGCCTTGCTCATCCAAATCCCACAAATGGGTACTGAGCGTCCATTGCTCTCTATCAATCTTACGCAGTAACGTGCGCACAAAGCTAATGCGAGTTTGGTGCATCGCGCCCAACCTTTCTGCATTCATAATCACGTCACGAGTACGAAAGTCAGTGCTCAGTTGAGGCGGCTTGACATTAATTCTTTCATTATTTGCATGAATCATATTCATAATTTCACTACCTTACCTAATATATTGAGCCAGCAGCTTTGTTAATAATGCCAATGATGATATCTATTGGTAAATAAGTATTCAGCCGTTTTTAGGATCGTTGTTTTGACCTTGACCGTTTGGTAGTCAATCAGTTTTTTGAGTAAGCTTTTCCTTAGCGAGCTTTTCTTCGCTAATTTTATGTCTTACCTCTACCTGATTAGGTCGATACAAGTCTTGCTCTCGCGCCATTTGCTGGGCAATTTGTGGCCCGTTCCATAGCGATGGCAGCAGGATAAAGGAGACAGGCACAGCGGTAATCACGATAAAAGACTGCAATGCTGTCACGCCACCTGAACCAAGCGAGATTAAAACAATCGCTGTCACCCCCATCATAATGCCCCAAAAGGTACGAATCATGGCGTTTGGCTCACGCTCGCCACTGATGACCACACTGATGGTATAGGTCATCGAATCACCTGTCGTGACGATAAAAACGGTGGTTAAAATTAGAAATAATATCGAGGTAATTAAAGGAAAGGGTAATTGCTGGGTAACGGCTAATAGTGCACCAGGTAAGTTAAAGCCTTCAAATGCGCTACTGACACTGCCCGGATTGGCAATCTCAAACGCCAGACCCGAACCACCAACGACGGTGAACCAAAAGCAAGTAACGAGTGGCGCAATGATACAAACCGTGGTAATCAATTGACGAATCGTACGACCACGTGAGATACGAGCGATAAAGATAGCCATCATCGGGCCATAACCTAAGAACCAACCCCAAAAGAACACGGTCCAACCGCCAAGCCAGCCTTCATCACCGCGAAAAGTGGCCATTGGAATAAAGTTATCGACCATCGTGCCGACACCTTGAATATAACCATTGACGATAAAATTGGTCGGTCCAAATATCAAAATAAAGACCATCAGCGCAACTGCCAATATGACATTGAAGCGGCTGAGCAATTGCATGCCTCGAGCAAGACCACTGATCGCTGATAAGGTATAAAGCCCAATCGCGAATATGATAATGATAAGCTGGGTGGCAAAAGTATCAGGAATACCAAACAAGGTATTGAGTGCATAGCTGGTCTGTAGACCCAGAAAACCGATAGGACCAATCGTACCAGCGGCAACGGCAACGATACAACAAGCATCGATAATCGCGCCCGTTTGACCAGTAAGTACGCGCTCACCAAACATAGGATAAAGAAGTGTGCGAGGTTTCAGCGGCAAGCCTTTGTCATAATGCAGATGCATGACCACAATCGCGGTCAAACTACCGACAATCGACCACGCCAAAAATCCCCAATGCATAAAAGATTGTGATAAGGCGTTAAATGCTCGTTGTTGCAAGTCTGGTGACTCACCGTATAAGGGAGGCGCTGACACGAAATGAGCAATAGGTTCTGCCGCCGCCCAAAAAACCCCGCCGCCAGCCAACAATGTACAAAACAGGATAGCCATCCATTTGAAATTGTCCATTTCAGGCTTTGGTAAGTTGCCCAAAATAACACGACCCGTGCGACCTGCACCAACCGCTAAAGCGATGACGAAAGTAGCGAGAAGCAAAATTTGCCAAAAAGGGCCAAAGATATTGGCCGACCATTTAAAACCAACATCCACAATCGTTGCTAACTGTGCTTCTGCAAAAATCGCCATGAGCACAAAAATTGTAATAAACCCGCCACTATACCAAAAGGCAGGATTTTTTAGCCCCAACGCATCAATATCGGCAGCAGCTGGTACAGCGCTGACCTTATCTGCTGTGCTATTGGCAGCGTTTGAGCGTCCTTGCTCAACTTGATTAAGTCCCTTTAAATCGGCCATGATGTGGCTCCATATGCTAAGGCTAATGTTGCGTTTTAAATCAGAGGTATCGCAATGAGGATATAACCACATAGCCTCACCATATTATTTACTTCAAAGCTATTTACTTTAAAGCTCTCTATTTCAAAACTGTCTATTTCAAATGGCTGTGCGCTATAAAACGCCTGTCATTTTATAGCGGTTTCGCACAATAACTGGCTAAAAAATCTTTAGAAGTGGCTGCTCAAGCCAAAGGCTTTAAGCCTTGCTCTAAAAAATCGAACCAGTTTTGACCAATGACTTTTCCAGCATCACTTTCGTTAAAACCGTGCTTGAGCAGACCGTTATAGATGTTTTCCATACCGTCCTTGCCAGCAAACCACGGCAGCGTGTCAGGCCAACCTGAATTATTGGCATTGCCTTCACCATAATCCATCGCTTTTGACCAACGCCCATTACGCATCCATTCAAGCACGGCTTGCGGTTGATTGAGACACAAGTCACTACCAATGGATAAATGCTCAACGCCATATTTGTCAGCACAGTTAGCAATCATCGTACAGAAGTCATCAAGCGTACATGCACTACCATTTGGCAAATGAAACGGGTATAAGCTAAAACCTAACAACCCGCCTGCTTGGGTCAAGGCACTGATGACCGTATCCGATTTATTACGCAGGGCATCGTGTGCTGTGGTTGGATTGGCATGACTGATACATATCGGACGCGATGAGATTTCTATCGCTTCAAGCGTGGAGCGCTCTGCGCTATGAGACATATCGATGATCATACCGACACGGTTCATCTCTTTGATCGCCTGCTGACCAAAACGTGTGATGCCGCTGTCATTCTGCTCATAACAACCAGTGGCTAGTAAGCTCTGGTTGTTGTAAGTCAGCTGCATAATCAATAAACCTAAACGACGCATCACGCTAATCAAACCAATTTCATCATCGATTGGTGAGCAGTTTTGTGCGCCAAAGAAAATGCCCACTTTGCCCTGCTCTTTTGCCGTTTTTATATCAGCTACTGAGTACACTGGCAAGATAAGATCGTTATTTTGCTCAAAGCGTGTGTGCCACTCGCTAAAGCGGGTCATGGTCTGACGGGCATCTTCGTGATAGACCAAGGTGGCATGTACCGCATTGATACCACTGGCTTGTAGCATCTTAAAGTAGTCACGATCCCAATGGCTATACTGTAATCCGTCAATGACGATATGATCTTGGTACATATCAATTCCCTTTAATACTTTTATCAGTGGCCGCTATCATTGGCTATTAAGTGCTTTTTCACACCGTGTCACTTCGATAGCGGCGAGTATGCTTGTTAAGACATGCCTAGTACGCTTTTTGATAAGCGGTCTTGACGATGGTATAGAATTCTTTAGCGTATTGACCTTGCTCACGCGGGCCAAAGCTTGACTGTTTACGACCACCAAACGGCACGTGGTAGTCAGTTCCCGCAGTCGCTAGATTGACCATCACGCAACCTGCTTGCACTTGCTCTTTGTACATCGCACTGCTACGCAAGCTCTGGGTAATGATGCCGCCCGTCAGACCAAAACGCGTGTCATTGGTCATGGCAATCGCTTCGTCCAAATCCTTGACACGCATGACGCAAGCGAGCGGCGCAAATACTTCTTCTTGGTTGATATCCCAGCTGTTGTCCGTCTCGGTAAATAACGTCGGCGACATATAGTAGCCGTCATGCGGCATCTCTAAACGCTCACCACCAAAGGCTAAATTGGCACCGGATTGCTTGGCTTTTTCGATCCAGTCCATGTTTGATGCCAGCTGCTTGTCATCGACGACAGGCCCCATAAAGATACCTTCATCAAGCGCATGACCGACCTTTAAAGTCTTCATTTTTGCGACCACACCTTCGACGAAGGCATCATGAATACTGTCCATTACGATGAGGCGTGAAGAAGCCGTACATTTCTGCCCTGAACCACCAAACGCACCAGCCACTGCCGCATCGATAGCAACTTGCAAATCAGCATCATCAGCGATGACCAAGGCGTTTTTACTACCCATCTCAAGCTGACAGCGAATAAAGTTCGGTGCCGTCGCAGCAGCAACTTTGCGACCTGTTGGTACAGAACCCGTAAAGCTAACGGCATCGATATCTGTAGAATTGATGAGTGCATCACCGACTGACGAGCCGCCACCCAGTAGCAGGTTAAATGTCCCTTCTGGCATGCCTTGACGGTGAATGATTTCAGCCAATGCTACTGCGCTGGCTGGCGTTAAATTCGCAGGCTTCCAAATGACAGTGTTACCAAACGCTAGCGCTGGCGCGATCTTCCATACAGCGGTGGCCGTTGGAAAGTTCCAAGGTGAGATAATAGCGACCACACCGACTGCTTCGCGGGTGACTTCAACCTTGACACCAGGGCGTACTGAGGCGGCGTTATCACCGATTTGGCGCAATACTTCAGCGGCATAATAATGAAAGAACTGACCCGCACGGTAAATCTCGCCACGTCCTTCGGCAAATGGCTTACCTTCTTCAAGAGACAACAGCGTACCTAGCTCATCACAGCGAGCAATCATTTCATCGCCAATCGCTTGTAGGATAGACTGCTTTTTTTCTAAAGAAGTTGCTTCCCATTTTGGCTGAGCGTGACGGGCAGCAGCAATGGCATCTTTGACTTGATCGCCACTGGCCTGTGCGAACTCACCGATAGTGTCAGTGATATCAGATGGGTTAATATTGGCAACGGTATTTACGCCTGCCTGCCATTCACCATTGATATAAAGTGATTTGGTTGGGTCTTGCTGCAATATCTGTTGGGCGGTGTGAGCTGACATAAGAGCTTCCTTGATAAAGTATTAAAAGATGGAATATTAAAATTAGTTTTAAGGCACAGCGGCATATACAACCAGCTCAACCAGCATTTCTTCACGAGCCAGTCCTGCTATCACGAGCGCTGCCCGATTTGGATAGGGTGCTTCAAAGTATTCAGCATAAACTTGATTGACCGTTTTTAGATAGTCGCGATCGGTCACATAGATCATGACCTGTAGTACCGAATCCATACCAACATTGGCACATTCTAGTGTGTGCTTGAGATTGTCTAATGTTTGACGGGTTTGCGCTTCGATACCACCTGCAACCACATCACCATTTTCATCGATAGGAATCTGCGCGGTGTACAACGTACCATTGCAAGTGATCGCCCATTCTAGAGGGGCTTTAGACGCATAAAGTGAGGTTTTGATGGATTGTTTGGTTGAATGAGTCGTCATGTCGTCATATCCTTTGATCAATGATTGGGCAGCGATTGCTATAGAGTTATCCTACCCAAGTACTAACGATAAATCTAACTAATTAAATTTAGAATATGATAGATTTAATCTATCATAGACGATATCTTATATATTAATAGTGGTGAAGAATAAGCCTATGAAATTACAGCAATTACGTCACTTTTTATGCGTGGTAGAGGAAGGCGGCTTTCGGGCGGCGGCGGATCGCGCCAATCGCTCGCAAGCGGCGTTGTCTGCCTCGATAAAGGAATTGGAAAAAACACTGGGTCAGCGCTTATTTGAAGGAGGAAATAAAGCAACACTCACGCCTTTTGGCGAGACTTGTTTACCCAAAATCGAGCAGTTTATGACGGTTTATCAAGCGCTAGAGGATGATTTAAAAGGAGCAGCCGCTGGCGATAAAGGCAAAATAAGGATTGCAAGCGTGCCATCACTGGTGACAAAACTCTTGCCTAGCGTGTTGGTTGAGTACTCCAAGAAATATCCTGATGTCGAGATTGTACTAATAGATGATAACTCTGTCGGTGTGGCCAATCGTTTATTGGCAGGTGAAATCGATTTGGCATTGGGCAACTGCACCAGTATCGACCAATCAAATATAGATTTCACCTTGCTCATATCTGACCCGATTGGCGTGGTCTGCTTAAGAAGCAATTCGTTAAATCAACCAGTAAAACCGTCAAGAAACCAACAAAAAGCAGGGCTTAAATGGCAACAACTGATGACCCAGCCTTTTATTTATAATGGCACTTGTCGACTGCTCGAAAACACACCCGCCGAGGTGCTCAACCGCAATGCGCGTTACACGGTCGAGAATATTACTTCCTTATTTTCATTATTACGCAATGATCTTGGCATAACCACCCTACCCAAGCTCGCCTTTCCGTCGAATGAGCCAGAATTGGTATGGCTCGACTTACTTGAACCTGCCTTAGACAGACAAATTGGTATTTTTAAATTGGCAAATAAAACGATTTCACCGCCAGCACAAGCGTTTCATGAACTGTGCATTCAGTATGTCCAGAATCACTATATTTTATAAAGACAGGTTAAAAATAGATTAATAATGGGTTAAAACATACCTCATTACCGCCTACTTTTATAAGCCACTATCAGAAATTCCATTCACTTGAATAAAAGCGTCTTTCACTATGTCTAAAGGTTTAATTTCCGTTACTCGTGGCCTCTTATCTGTTATCGGCATCATACTTATCATCGATTGCGCTGCATTGATGGTCGTCGGTAAAGTTAATTTCGGCTCGGTTGTACCTTTTTTAGTCGGCATGGTTTTTGTCATACATGGAATTTTTTGGCATGCAATACGCAGGTTTTGTAGCCAATATTATGGCTTTAACCGCCTTTGGTATGGGTTATGGGCTGTATTTATACTTTGGTTGTTGAGCTTCGCTCTATTTATTTGGTCATTACAACAGCAGATTGCGCTTAGCCAGCAGCCTGCACCGACAGTGGCAGCGATTATTGTACTAGGCTCTGGCACGGTTGCAGGTAAGCCGACACCGACGCTCGCCAAGCGCTTGGACACCGCTGTGCCCCTTATCGAGACACAACCAGATGCTTTGGTGATGACCAGTGGTGGCGTTGGTTTTCAGCGTACACATAGCGAAGCCGATATCATGGCCACGTATTTGCATGAGGCACATGGTGTGCCATTCGAACGCATTTTACAAGAAGGTAAAAGTACCAGTACGGAAGAAAACCTCGCTAATAGCCGAGCGTTGTTAGAAGAAAAAGGGCTATCTATCACTGATCCTATCGCCATCGTTACCAGTGACTTTCATAGCATTCGCGCGGCCAGCATTGCGCGACATCAGGGTTATACACAACCGATCACCGTCGCCAGTCCCACGCCTTTATCCATTCGTTACAACGCTTGGTTTCGCGAGTATTTTGCCTTTGTCAGTGGCTGGTTGTTAGGAGAATATTAATGGTGATGTATATTTCACCAGCTTAAACAAGCTTACTGCTAAGTATCATAGCTCCAGCGTTGTCGCATTGCTGTTTTTACCAATCAAAACGGTGGTAATTTTACAGTGCGTTATAATCAGTAAGAACCGCTGATAAATACTGCAAATAAAAATAATAATGATGGAGCGCATTATGCTATTGGATATCTTTTTAACTGTTCATTTTATGCTACTGATACTGATCTCTTTGCGAGTGCTTGCGCGCCATGATCTGACCTCGCCCGCTCGGCTTGCTTGGCTCGTCATATTGTTCATTTTGCCTTATCTGGGGGTTGTAATTTATTGGATGTTTGGTGAGGTGCATCTAGGACGCGATTTTACGCGCAAACGTAAAGAAATCATCGATAAATTAAGCGCACATAGTCCTGAAGTACTTGGTGATGACATCGCTTTGTCGGAGGCTATCAAACCTGAATACCAAGCGGCCTTTGCCTACTCTGCCAATGCAACTGGCTATCATACAACGGTGGGCAATCACGCAGAGCTGATGGCAGATGCGGCTGAGACGCGCAAACGTATGATTGCCGACTTTGATGCAGCGACCGATCATATTCATGTGCTGTATTATATTTGGCTAATCGATGGTATGGGAATCGATACTGCTCAAGCACTCATACGAGCGGCAAGGCGCGGCGTCATATGCCGAGCAATGGTTGACGGTATGGGCTCACGAAAAATGGTCGGCTCAAAGATATGGCAGGAAATGATAGAAGCTGGCGTACAAGTCAGTGTTGCCCTACCAATTAGTAATATTTTAAAGGTACTCATGTTTAGCCGGATTGACTTGCGAAATCACCGCAAGATTACGGTTATTGACGGCAAAATCGGCTACTGTGGCAGTCGCAACTGCGCCGATCCTGAGTTTCGTGTAAAGCCAAAATTTGCGCCGTGGGTAGACATTATGCTGCGGGTCGAAGGACCAGTGGTGGCACAGAATCAGATGTTGTTTGCCAGTGATTGGCTGACTGAAAATCCTGATACGCCGCTTGACAGCTTTCCTTATTTTATTGACCCACAACTAAAGCAACAAAAATCCCCACAGCCAGAAACTGATGAGCCTTTACCAATAACATCACCGCCACCTTTACCAGTCACATTGCCGCCAAAAGGCTTTGCTGCACAGGTTTTTTCTGATGGTCCTACCCAACGACGCAGCACCACGCCGCAATTTTTAGGTGTCTTAATTGGTCAGGCAAAGCGAACCCTGATCATCTCAACGCCTTATTTTGTGCCTGATTATTCGCTCGTCAGCATTTTGTGTGCGACCGCTTATCGCGGTGTACAAGTAACCATGATTTTCCCAAAGAATAACGACTCAATAGTCGTGGCTGCTACCAGCCACAGTTATTACTGGCAGCTGCTTGAAGCGGGGGTCAATATTTACGAATATAAACCCGGTCTATTACACGCAAAAACCTTGACCATCGATGGCGAAATCAGTCTGATTGGCTCGACCAATTTAGACTTGCGTAGCTTTGATTTGAACTATGAAAACAACATTGTGTTTAGCGATAAAACGCTCACAGCGGCCATCATTGAGCGACAATACCAGTATATCGCTGATTCTGAAGAAGTCACTCGTGAGCAAGTTGAAAACTGGCCGTTATCTTATAAAATCTGGAATAACATTGTCGCCACGATGGGACCTGTTTTGTAACCCATTATTAGGGCGTGTCCTCAATTCAATTGATCATATCTAAACGGGCTAAAAATGAGATAAATGTCATGAAAAAATACTAATGACCTTAAGCCATTCTATTCAGCTGCTGTCTTCTGCAAAATATAGATGACAAACTTAGCTTGTGTCGTAAAGGGTTCTGTTTCGACCGCTGCTAGTAGCGCCTGTCTTTTTTCATTAAGCGCGCGATAAGCATAAGGCGTCATGGTCATCAAATCAGCCAAATCAGCGGCTGACAACGTCATCTCGGTACTGACATGCTCCGTACCCATTAGCGTGAAATATGGAGCCAATTCATGCAAAAACTTATCCGAATCATGCTCCCGGACGTTGTCAAATAACGCTTCGCGCATCGTCGCTAGATGCCCGATATCTGGCTTGGCAATGATTAAATAACCGTCTGCAGTCAATACCTCATTGAACGCGTCTGGCAAGATAGGGCTAAAGATACTGCTAATGCCCTTTATGCTATGCGCGCGTAACGGCAAATGGGCAGCGCTGGTAACAAGCGGATAGATGACTGCCGACTTGGCTGTCGCATTAGTAACACTGTCTTTAACTTGCTGATACCAAAGACGCCCCGCCGCTTTGCTTGTTTTCGCAAGCTCTACCACAGCCGGTTTACTGATATCTGCGGCGATGAGAGTATCCATGCCTGTCTGTGCCATTGCCTGCGTGTAATATCCTTCACCGCAGCCAATATCCAACCAATTGATTGCCTTGCTATCCTTTGTAGTTATCGGCTCAATTGCTGAATCAGCGACCGACTCATTTTTCGCCAACAATTCCCTCATTTTTTGGCAAATAAGCGTCTGCAATGGCTGATAATGTCCAGCGTTTAAAAACCGTTTGCGCGCATCAATTGATTGCTGGCTATCGCCCGGTGCTTTGGATTTTTTTTGTTGCACGGGCAATAAATTAACATAACCCTGACGTGCCACATCAAATGGATGAGCGGTTTGTTTTGGGTGCAAGCTGCCATCGCAGCGCCACGTATCTGCGGCAGGCTGCATGGGTGATTGGCAAAGGGGACAAATAAATAAGCTCACAAGTATCTCAACGTCATCGCAATATGGCTGCCATTTTAACAAAATTCAGGCTTACTGCGTGATAAAAGGCGCGATAAACAATGCAGGAAAGAAAATGTAGAAAACAAACTATTCGCAACCAAACTATCAGCAACCAAAAAAAAGGCCACCTCAACTAAAGTGAGATGGCTTTTGCGAACATGATATTCATATTAATGTTCGAGCGATATGGCTGTGCTAACGCAGTTTTAAGGTCATGAGCCCAAGGATGACGAGAATAATGGCAATAATCCAAAACCTTGCCACCACTTGCGTCTCTTTCCAGCCAATTTCTTCAAAGTGATGATGCAATGGTGCCATCCGAAAGACCCGCTTTTTACGCAGCTTATACGAGCCAACCTGTAACATGACCGATAACGCTTCGGCGACAAATAGACCACCCATAATTGCAAAAGCAATCTCTTGACGGGTCATAACGGCAATCGTACCGAGCATCGCCCCGAGAGCAAGCGCCCCCACATCGCCCATAAATACTTGGGCTGGATGGGCGTTGAACCATAAAAAACCAAGCCCTGCACCAATCATCGAACCACAGACAATGAGAACCTCGGAGTTATAGGCAATATAAGGCACATGTAAGTAGTCAGCAAAGCGTACATCACCTGATACATAAGCCATCGCGCCCAAACCCGCCGCAACCAAGACCACGGGCAAAATAGCTAAACCATCCAAGCCATCGGTTAAGTTGACGGCGTTAGAAGCCCCATTAATCACAAAGTAGGTAAAGATAATAAAGCCAATACCAAATGGTACTGCCGAAAAAGGAATCATCCAATCTTTAAAAATCGGTAGCAGCAAATCCTGCATCTCACGCGTGGTCGCGATATCTGGCTGCAAGGTGGCGATATAATACAAAGACACACCGACGAACAAAGCACCCATAGAGAGCCAAAAATATTTCTTGCGAGCAATTAAGCCTTTGGGATCTTTATACTTAATTTTTAGCCAATCATCTGCCCAGCCGACCGCGCCAAAGATAATCATGACAATGAGCAAAATCCAAACGTACGGATTATTCAAACGCGCCCATAGTAAGGTGGACACGCCAATCGCACTTAAAATCAGCACCCCACCCATGGTCGGCGTACCAGTTTTCGCCAAATGCGATTGCGGACCATCATTGCGAATCGCTTGACCATATTTCAGTGCACGCAGACGTCGAATGACAGGGCCACCAAAAAACATGCTAAATGCGAGGGCGGTAATGACCGCGAGTAACGCTCGCAGCGTCAACGAAGACACCGCAGAAAACGGCGTGTAATACTGGCCAAGCCAGCCAAACAACCAAACTAACACCGCCTACTCCTCGATTAGCGCATTGATAAGGGTTTCCATTTGCATGGAACGAGAACCTTTAAACAGCACCGTACAAGGCTGCGCCTGCTGCGCTTGCAAATACGGCTTCAAATACGCCAATAAACTGTCTTTATCAGTAAACGCATGGGCATTGATGCCAGAAACCTCTTGTGCACCCGCCACGGTAAAAGGCGCGTATTCACCAACACACAGCAGCACATTGATGCCCGTTGTTGCAATGGTACGACCCAAGCTTTGATGCTCGCTAACCGCCGCCTCTCCCAGTTCTGCAATATCGCCCAGCACCATGACTTGCGTGCCCGTTTGCGCCGCTAGTACTTTTGCTGCCGCTCGCACCGAATGCGGATTGGCATTATACGTATCATCAATCAAGCGATGCATACCCAGTAATTGACTGTTCAAGCGCCCTTTAGCAGGACGCGCATTTTCAAGCCCGACGACGATATCACTAACATCGATATTTAGTGCATGGGCACAAGCAGCAGCGGCTAAAGCATTATTGACATTGTGCTCGCCCGCTAGTGGCAAGTTGATATCATGGACTTGATTGCCGATATGCAACTTAAATTCACTGCGCTCAGGCTCGACATCTAAATGGCTGGCACTGACATCAGTATTACCAAAGCCAATCACGTGTGACGTATATTTTTCAGCGATACGGCGTAATTGATTGGTAAAATCATCTTTATCAGGAACGATCGCAAATTGGCTGTCATTCAAGGTATGGTAAATCTCAGCCTTGGTTTGGCAAATCCCTTCACGGCTACCAAACTCACCCAAATGCGCCGTACCAATGTTTAAAATACACGCGACATCTGGCTTTACAATCTCGGTAGTATAAGCAATTTCGCCAATATGGTTTGCGCCAAGCTCTAGAATGGCATAACGATGGTGGTCGGATAATTCGAGCAACATCATCGGCACACCCAAGTCATTATTTAGGTTACCACGGGTAATCAATGTCGGTGCTAGTCTGCCAAAGATACTACCCAGCATCTCTTTACAGGTGGTCTTGCCGCTAGAGCCAGTAATAGCAATGACGGTTAAATTTTGATGCTGTTGACGACGATACGCAGCCAATTGTCCTAGCGCCAAACGGGTATCGCTCACCACTAACTGCGGAATGCTATTTGCATCAGCCGTAGCAATAGGGCGAGCGACGATAGCCGCAACCGCACCTTGCGCGATGGCAGTATCGATATAATCGTGACCATCAAAATTATCACCCGTTAACGCTAAAAATATATCACCAGGTTTTATCGTACGGGTATCGGTGGCGATACGAGTGCTCATGACATCATTTACTGAAGTGTTTTCTGAGTCGGATTGCCCCTCACTCAGCTGCCAATGCCCGTTGAGTGCTGCGGTTGCCGCGAGCAGATTGTCTGCTTGCCAAACATACAGCCCTTGCGACTGAATGCTGTTATCGTTGTCGGCTGTCATAATGATTACCTTATATATATGATGACTACTTATTTATTTTTTATAGTTAACGACTAGGGCGTGTCTTCAATTTAATCGATTATTATATAAATGGACTAAAAATGGCTAAATTTTGCCAAACATCGTCAACTAGCTTATTAATATCTCGATATTATTTGCGCTACTTTCCTTGTTTGACGGTAATTTATCTCATTTTTATTACCATTTTAAAATGAGGACACGCCCTAATACTTTTTAGATAGCATGAAAAACTGACTGTAAGCGCCATTATTTACATATAAATGCTATAAACGCCCTGCTTGTTTTAAGGCGTTTTGCAAAATAACACTGTCGTCAAAATCATAACGAACATGGTTAATTTCTTGATAGGTCTCATGACCTTTGCCAGCGATAACGACCATATCATCAGGTGCTGCTTTATTAACTGCATATTCAATGGCGGTTTGGCGCGCAGGCTCAATATAGGTACGCTGATATTGCTCACTCGTCATGCCTGCTTGCATATCTTGCAATATTGCATTGGGATCTTCGGTGCGTGGATTGTCTGCCGTTAACACGACTTTATCCGCGCCTGCCAAGCCTGCTTGCGTCATCAAAGGACGTTTGCCCGCATCACGGTCGCCACCGCAGCCAAACACTGCCCACAGCTGACCCTTACAATGGGTCTTTAGGCTGGCAAGCACTTGGCTTAAGGCATCTGGCGTATGCGCATAATCAACGATAAAGCAACCATCATTAGACGGCACACGCTGCATACGTCCAACCGCACCTTGTAGCTGCGGCACCACTGCGGCAATACGCTCAAGGCTAATGCCTAAAGCGACGGCAGCTGCCATTGCGGCAAGCAAATTGGCAACATTAAAGCGCCCCAATAATGGGCTGACGATACCTAAATGATTAACTTCGCCATCGCCTAAATCAGTACGTAGGCTAATCTCAACACCTTGTAAGCTTGGTTTGATTTCAGCCGCAACAAAGGTCGCAGATTTTGATGATTCTAAACTATACGTCCAGACCGTTAAATCACTGGCATGTGCGGTGTCGAGCATAATCTGCGCAGAGTCATCATCGATATTAATGATAGCGTGTGTCAAATCTGGAAAATGCGCTTTATCAAACAGTCTAGCTTTTGCTGCTGCATACTCTGCCATATCGGCATGGTAGTCTAAGTGGTCACGGCTAAGATTGGTATAAATCGCCACCGACACTGGCATACCTTGTAAACGTTGCTGATCCAAACCATGTGAGCTGGCTTCCAATGCCAATAACTCAGCATTCTCTGTACCCATTTGATATAAAAACTGCTGAACTGCTAAGGCATCACCCGTGGTATGGCTGGCTTGCACCAAAGCGCCAAGCCTACCATTCCCTGCCGTGCCCATAACTGCGCTGCTCATACCTGTCAGCTGCGTCAATTGCGCCACCAATTGACTGATAGTCGTTTTGCCATTGGTGCCCGTCACCGCTATGACAGTTGGCAAGGTCACGGGCTGCTGATACTGCAAACGTGCTTGAATGAGCGTCCCTAAAAAATCACGAATATTGGGCACGTATAAAACAGGGCAAGGCAGTGCTGCTAATTGCTGCTGCACTTTAGTAGCACTATCATTTGGTAAGGTGATATCGGCGTGATTTGATATGCTAATCGTGTTAAGTAAAGCCGTAGGATCTATTTCTGATAGGATAAAAGCCGCATGTTCAGCGGCTTGATAGAGGTAGTCACGGCTTTTTTGACAGTTTGGTATGTGGCTTTTTAATAACACAAACACATCGTTCGGCTCTAGCTGACGACTGTCTAAACGAAACTGCAGGAATGGAATATCAAGAAACGAATTCATTGGTTTTGAATCCGCTCCAACCAATGTCGTCTGAGTCGATAGTTTTTGCAATGCCTGCTCTGTACCTACACCATGCCTGCTATTGCTAATACTAGATTCAGTCAGCTGTTGCAAGGTGACTGGTGTGATGCTTGGCGACGAGGGTGACAGGGTCATTGGCAAATCCTATACGGTTAAAACACATCAAATAGTTAAAAACTGAACATTAAAAAAACTTACGTTTAAGCCTATAGATCTTCCGTTTTTAACGGCTTATCTAAGGGTACATTGTATAAACGCAGCGCCTCTTTCATGACATTATGAAAGACTGGCGCGACTGTTAAACCAGCATAAATCTGACCACGCGGGTCTTCGATGAGCATCACGCCGACCAGCCTAGGGTTGGATGCTGGCGCCATACCCGCAAAAACGTTGCGGTATTGGTCAGTATAGTAGCCACCTTTTGGATTGATACGGCGCGACGTTCCTGTTTTACCAGCGACGCGATAACCGTCAATCGCAGCACCTTTAGCAGTACCACCCGGTTCGGTAACACTTTCCATCATTTGTACGATAGACATCGCTTGCTCGTGTGCCATGATACGCTTGCTTGGCTGCGGCTTGTCATCTTTAATGAGGGTCAATGGGTGCATGACGCCACCTGCCGCCAGCGCCGAATAAGCCTGCGCGACCTGAGCCAGTGTTACCTGTAGACCATAACCATAACTGACCGTTGCACGTCTTGATGTTTCTTTTTCTTTTGGTGTGACCACCAGCCCACTACCTTCCCCTGGGAATTGTAGCGGTGTCTTTGAACCAAAACCAAATTGCTTTTGCATATTGGTAATGCCATCAGCTGGTAAAGACAAAGCAATCTTAGTCGAGGCAACGTTACTAGATTTCTGTAATAGCGTTGCCATCGTTATCCGCCCTAAATTATTATGGTCACGAATGGTATAACCACGGACACGGATAGAGCCAGGATTGGTATCGATTAAGGTAGTGGCGGTATATTTTCCTGAGTCTAAAGCCGCTGCAACGGTGAATGGCTTCATGACTGAACCGGGTTCAAAGACATCGAGCAGCGCACGGTTACGTTGGTTTTCACCAGTCATCTCATTCAGGTTATTAGAATTAAAAGATGGCCATGTTGACAAGGCAAGCACTTCACCCGTTTGCACATCAACAATCATGCCTGTTGACCAGCGCGCTTTTTGCAAACGCCCTGCTTTCTCTAGTTCTTTATAAAGCAAATACTGCAAGCGCGAATCAATGGTCAACGCCACATCTTTACCTGGTATTTCTGGTTCAATCTGTTTAATTTCTTTTAAACTGTTTTGTTTGGCGTCTTTTAGCACCAACACTTTGCCATCATCACCTGCCAGCTCAGTCTCATATTGGCGTTCGATACCAGCACGACCTTCGTAACCACCTTCAGGATCGCTGACATTTTGACCCATAAAACCCAATAGCTGCGAGTTTGGTTGTGGCTGCGGGTAATAACGTTGGAAAAAGTTTTTTTCATAGACGCCAGGAAAATCAAGGGTGCTGACACTTTGGGCAATCTCAGGCGTTACTTTATTCAGTAGCGGCAAATAGTGCGAGCCTGCACCCGATGGCAGCGCTGCTTTAACTGCTGCTTCATCGGTTACATCAATACTATCGTCGATAGCAGTAACTTTTTTCAGCTCAGTGACCGAAATATTCGCAGCAGCTGCAAGCGTGGTCAGATCCATATTATCCAAACGCTTTTGCATACGCGCAACGAGCTGTGGACTCTCAGGATTGGTGATAATAATACGCTTAAGCTCATAATATTCGCGCGCGTAATCATGCGGACTAAAAGAGACCGTCGCCAGTGGTGCACTGACTGCAAGTGGCAAATTATTGCGATCGGTAATCATACCTCGATAGGATTTTTGCGTGCGCACGCTAGTGATGAGCTCATCACCTTTGTCTTGATAAAACTGGGCATTGGCAACTTGTAAATAATAAGCACGGGCTATCAGCAAACCCAAGACAACCAATGCAATGACCCAAATAGTACGGAAACGGTTTTTGTCTTGCTCAAAACCGCCGCGAGAGGAAGCGCCAGACGCTTTACCCAAAAACCCTCTTTTATTTTTCAGGTTTTTGACACTGGTATAAGCGCCTTGCTCTTCACTTTTTTTCAATCGATCAAACAATTTAGCCTTACGGTTGCCAGAGGATTTTTTTTCAGCCGTACTGCCTGTTTGTCCCGATTTGGCTGCACTAGCAGGACGTAAGGGCTTAGTAACCTTACCGCTAGTTGGCTTTTTATTCGCATTTTTTGCGGTCGTTTTACCACTATTGGCATTAGGCTTTTTATCACTCATTGTCCTGCCTCCGCTACCGTGGTATCGGTGATAGGAGCGTCAGGCGATATATCCGTAGCAGCCCGTGGTTCGATAACGTCAGACTTATCCTCATCTGAGTCAGTATCAACGACTGGCACCTGTGCTGTGGCAACACCCGGCTGGATAATGAGCTTATCTTTTAGCGTCGGTGAAAACATACCCAGTTCAGCCACCGCACGGCTAGCAATTTGCGGCGTCGCACTAAAAGTCTGCTGTTCAATGAGCAAACGTTGATGTTCGACTTGCAGATTACGCTCTTGTTTTTTCATGTCTTGCAAGGTTTTATAATCCTGATGATATTGCTGAACGCCTTCGGCTGTTTTGATACCGCTCCACACAATCGCCACTGCCAATAGCAATAGCACCACTACATAGATACTAACCACATTAAATCGGCGTACAAATAGCTCGCCGATATCGGTGTTATGCGGCATTGCAGCACGACGGTTTGCGGGTTTGTCAGATATTGCCATGACGCTCTCAAAAAGTGGACTTCAAGTATGAAAATTGGCAACTGTTTTAGAGCGGTAAGATGCTTTGTACAGAACCATCAATAAAGTAAAACCAAACGAAAAAGGAACAGCCGAGCCTAGCAGATAATGTTTACAGATTTTTAACAGCCGCGTAAGTATTCAGACTTTCTATCCTACTTAATTGCCAGTAACCAATCACCAGCAACGCAGCCAAACACCCTCTCTATAACATCACACTACCTGTGTTATTGCTCAACACTGGGTAGATAGTCGGTATCAGTACGAGTCGCCATGCGCAACCACGCACTACGCGCGCGTGGATTTTGACTGGTTTCAGCTTTGCTTGGACCCACGCGTTTAGGCTTGCTAAAGTAGCGTGGACGATTGGGCGGCATCGGCAAATTCTCATCCTCTGGATATTGGCCTTTACTATGACGCTGCAAAAACTGCTTGATACGGCGATCTTCTAATGAGTGAAAACTAATCACTGCCAGCTGCCCGCCTGACTTTAAAATCGGAATGCTTTGTTCTAAAAAGTCGTCAACATCGCCAAGCTCATTGTTAATAAAAATGCGCATCGCCTGAAAACTCTGAGTCGCTGGATGCTTACCGCGCTGCCAATTAGGATGCGCCACTTTAATCACTTCAGCCAATGCCAAAGTAGAGTCATAACTGTCCATCTGCTTAATAGCACGGGCGATACGGCGACTATGACGCTCTTCGCCAAAATCATAAAGCACATTGGCCAAGGTTTCATCATCGACTTTTTCTAACCACTCAGCGACCGACTGCCCACGACTGGTGTCCATACGCATATCGACCGCACCGTCACGCATAAAACTAAAACCACGACTGCCATCATCAATTTGCGGCGATGAAATACCCAAATCTGCCATTAAGCCATCAACTTGCATGATACCCATTGCCGCTAGACTATTCGTCAACGTCGCAAAACTATCGTGCACCACTTTTACGCGACTATCGGTCTTTGCCAATTCGCGCGCGACACTAATCGCTGTAGGGTCTTTATCAAAAACAATCAAGGTTGCATCATCGGCCAGCTGACTCAATAGCAAGCGGCTATGGCCACCACGGCCAAAGGTTGCATCAACGTAGACGCCACTCATCTGCAAGCTATTTTGGTTGTCACTGCTTTGTTCTGCATCGTCTGTTTGCTTAGGTAGCGCTTTGACACCCAGCACTGCCGCGACGGTTTCTTGCAATAACACCGCATCATGAACAAAGCTCAATTCATCAGAGCTGGCTTTATCAGTGACAGACTCTTGATTCAACTGATTAGTAGAGTCACTCTCTACCACAAAATCATTTTCCACAGCAGACAGCTCAGCCGCTGATGCAGCATTAACAGTGGCTAAAGAAGAGTCTATTTTAGAATCTTGCTTAGTATTCGGCGTATTTTTTGGCTTATTATTCAATATGGACACAAACGACTCAGTAGATGACGACCATTTTGGTCAGTAAGAGTGAAAAATCAGATGAAAATAAACAAGTTATGACTTGTCTAACATTATTATCGCAAGGATACACGGGTAGTCAAGCGCTAGACGGGCATTTCGTTAAAAATATTCCATCTCTCTGTTATACTAGCGCTATATTTTACGCTATTTTTCTACATTGACGGCTATTGTTTGTGCCGTATTTTTTATTCAAACTTGTCATTCATATTTATCATTAGCATTTTTAACTGCTATTTTTTTCATTTTTCACAGCCATATTCATCAACTACCCTATTCTGAGAATTTTATGATGCAATCATCGACTTCAACTAACAGCACGCGCCCTGTCCGCACCCGCATTGCGCCATCGCCTACTGGCTTTCCGCATGTCGGCACCGCTTATATTGCCCTATTCAATTTAGCTTTTGCTAAAGCCCACGGCGGCGAATTTATTTTACGTATCGAAGATACGGATCAAACGCGCTCAACCGAACAATCTGAAAAAATGATTTTGGATGCGCTGCGCTGGGTCGGTCTCGACTGGGCGGAAGGTCCAGATATTGGAGGCCCGCATGCGCCTTATCGTCAGAGCGAGCGTAGTGATATTTATAAAAAGCACGCCGAACAGCTCATAGAAAACGATCATGCATTCCGCTGCTTTTGTACCAGCGAAGAGCTCGATGCCATGCGAGCTGCGCAAATGGCCAATGGTGAAACGCCACGTTATGACGGTCGCTGTGCCCATTTAGCACCTGAGAAAACTGCGCAATTGGTCAGTGAGGGCAAACCGCATGTCATTCGTATGCGTGTGCCTACCGAAGGCGTCTGTCAAGTACATGACATGTTACGCGGTACGGTTGAGATTCCTTGGACACAAGTCGACATGCAAGTGCTGCTAAAAACCGATGGCATGCCGACTTATCATTTAGCCAACGTTGTCGATGACCATTTGATGGACATCAGCCATGTGCTACGCGGTGAAGAGTGGCTTAACTCTGCGCCCAAGCATCAGCTGCTCTATGAGTATTTTGGTTGGGAGATGCCTGTACTTTGCCATATGCCACTGCTGCGTAACCCAGATAAATCAAAACTGTCTAAGCGTAAAAACCCAACCTCTATCACTTACTATCGTGATGCTGGTGTGCTCCCTGAAGCGTTGCTCAACTACCTCGGTCGTATGGGCTACTCGATGCCTGACGAAGCTGAGCAATTTACCTTAGAAGAGATGATTGCGAGCTTTGATATCCAGCGTGTGTCGCTCGGCGGCCCTATCTTTGATATCGAAAAACTAAACTGGCTCAACGCAGAATGGCTACGCGCGCTTACTCCTGAACAGTTAAAAAATAAAATCCTCGATTGGGCAAATAACAGTGACAAGCTTACGGCTATCGCAGCGGCGATTCAGCCTCGTATTGAGCTGTTATCTGATGCAGTTAATTGGGGTGGCTTCTATTTCCAAAACTTACCTGCTATCACTGCGGAAAGCTTTACCCATAAATCGCTCACCCCTGAGCAAATTACTGAGATGCTGCAACTAGCGCTTTGGCAGCTAGAAACCTTGCCAACGTGGTCAGAAGAAAATATCTACGCCACCTTAAAAGGTCTTGCCGCCCATCTTGATATTAAAATGCGTGACTTTATGGCACCATTCTTTATCGCTATCGCTGGTAGCACCTCATCGACGCCTGTCATGAATTCTATGGCAATTATCGGCGCTGATATGACCTTGACTCGCTTGCGCCATGCAGTTGACGTGCTTGGCGGCTTAGGTAAAAAGAAGCTAAAAAAACTTGAGAAACAAGCAGCTGAATTGCCAGACTTTTTGGCAGCTGAGTAGCGATACATGAGTCGATTTAAAAAATAATTTTATAACAGCTGTTCAAGTTATCCTAATCAATATACGATTAGGATAACTTTTTTTTGGTAAACACTTACTTAGTTTACCAAAAAAAAATTTTAAATAAAATATTCTATATTTAATTAATAATAAAACTAAGTTACAACCTCTCGTTTTTAGATAGTTTCTGGTGCGTGTCAGTAATGATATTGCAATTAATCATAAGTAGATCTGAAATTTATAAAAATTAAATTATCTATTGAAGTTGATATTCTAATAATAGAAATATGCATTCTAAACTTTCATTACCTCCATTATAAAAAATACTACTTTTCAATTAAAAATCGGTTAAGGTAATATGCCATGAAAAATATGTTTAAACAGTATGATTATAATTTTACAGAGCAAGAATACCGTCATATTTGGGAAAATTCTTTATTTATTTTTGATACCAATATATTACTCAATCTTTATAGATACCAAGATAGTAGTAGAGATGAATTTATAAAAATTCTAGAAAGTCTGGATGATAGAATATGGATTCCTCACCATGTAGCTCTCGAATTCAAACGTAATAGATTAACGACTATTAGAAGCAGAACGAATTTACTTATAGAAGCAAAAGAAGCCATAAATAAATCGCAAAGCACTTTAGTATCGGAATTAAATAAATTACAGATAAAGAAAGTACACTCGCCAATTGATGTTGACAATATTAAAGAAAAATTTAAATCGTTAGGTGATGAACTAATAAGAGAAATTAATAACACTATCAACGATCAACAAAAAATTAATGAAGCCGATCCTCTTGAAGAAAAGATAGATACGATTTTTGATAATAGAGTTGGGAGCGCAGCTTACACTCAAGAAAAAATAGATACTTTGTACAAAAATGCTCAAGT
Source organism: Psychrobacter sp. AOP30-A2-5 (assembly GCF_052378115.1). Taxonomy (NCBI): domain Bacteria; kingdom Pseudomonadati; phylum Pseudomonadota; class Gammaproteobacteria; order Moraxellales; family Moraxellaceae; genus Psychrobacter; species Psychrobacter sp. AOP30-A2-5. The sequence goes on from NZ_JBQSXK010000024.1 coordinate 36,365, forward strand.
TAAATATAAACTAAAAATATCTCCAGGCTATTTAGATGAAAAAAAAGATGAAGTTTGTGTAGACAATCAAATTGTTTATCAGAAAAAGTATGCTGAC
>NZ_JBQSXK010000025.1:0-30697 GCF_052378115.1 Psychrobacter sp. AOP30-A2-5
CTGTGAACGATGAGCTCAATGCTTTTAAAGTATTTGAGACGCTCAACGCGCGAGGTGTTCGTCTTTCTTCTACTGACCTATTAAAAAATTATTTATTCTCTTTAGCTAGTGCTGACGAATTGCATGATACTCAAATAAAACACTTAGAAGAGCGGTGGGAAAGCATTGTTACGTTATTAGGAAACGAGAGTTTTCCTGAATTCTTAAGAGTCTATTGGAATAGTAGACATAAACTCATACGCAAAACAGATTTATTCAAAACGATTCGTAAACATATTAAAAGTAAAGAGGACGCGTTTAAGCTGGTTAAAGAAATTGAGTTGTCGGCTGACGCTTATACTGCCTTAAAGGATATACAAGATGTTCGATGGTCGGAAGAATCAAAGTATTTGAAACAATTAAGTATGTACAGGGTTAAACAACCTTTCTCGGTACTACTTGCAAGCTATGAAAATTTTTTTGAAAGTGATAGAAAAGGATTTTTATCAATCGTACGTGCGATAAGCATATTGTCATTCCGTTATAATGTAATTTGCAATAATCCACCTAATGAACAAGAGCGATTTTACAACAAAATAGCAGTAAGAATTGAATGCAAAGAGTTAAGCTCTGCAAGCTTAGTAATTAAAGCGTTAGATGAAATCTATCCAAAAGATGAGGTTTTTAAAAGTGCATTTGCGGCCAAGCAACTAAAAACTACAGACAATCGCAATAAAAAAATTGTTCGTCACATTTTATGTGAAATTGAAAAAAATGTTAGTGGAGTTGGTAGAGATGAAAATGATGATAAATTTAATATCGAACATATCTTACCTGAGAATCCCGATGACTCTTGGGAGGATATTGACGATACTAAGATTGACTCGATGACTTATCGATTAGGTAATATGACTCTGCTGGAAACTAGTAATAATCGTGAGGCATCCAATAAGTCATATCAAGAAAAATTAATGATTTATTCTAGAAGTAGTCTAACTATGACTCAAAATTTACCGAAAAATTATACTAAATGGAATTTAAATAGCATTGACAGCCGTCAGAAAAAGCTAGCAAACCTTGCCACTAGTATTTGGAAGATATCAGAATTATCTTAAAACTGTAATAGATATTAAAAATAATCTTATTCAAATAAGATCGACTATTCCAAGTATTTCTAAAGCCTCAAACCAAGTTTGAGGTTAAGCTGCACCCAACTACTCCCCCAAAACCCCATCCAACTCTTCAATCAACTTATGAATACGCGCCGCATTTTTGCCCAAATCGCTCCCACCAACCCGTGACTTACTACGAATATCGACCAAACGTTCATTATCATTATCCGTGATACGCACGACGACATCATCTTTAAAACCGAACCAAGCAGTCGTATCTGTCGCTTCAATGATGCCTTTATCCGCATCGATATTGACAAGCTCCCAACCTAAATTATCGATGGCTTGTTTGGTTGCCCCAACCAACTCAGATTTTGACTGGCTATAGCGTAATGTTTGTAATTCAGGGTAGGCGGCACGCTGCTGCGTTGCAGTCTCTACACCTGCATACTCAACTGGGTTTGGTGCGTCAGCGCGCAGTGGGGCAATGGCCACAAATTCAGGTGGATTCACTAGGTCGGTTGAAATATCGTGAATGGGCGGTACATTTTTAGCGCTATTCATCATGCTTAGTGGAATAGCAATGGCAATGATAGCAAGCGCTGCTGATGTTAATACGCTACCAAGGCTAGCCGTGTCTCGTTTAAATAAAAGCTGTATGACTAATAGTACCAATGCTGCGATACCAGTAAATACACCAAACTTAAACCCTGCAAACGCAGTCGCTAAATCGATTAAGCCAAACTTGTACAGCGGACCTGCGAGCGTGACTAGTAAAATAGAGATTAAACTTATCAGCCCAACGAATATTTTCATTCAATTTCTCCATCATAATTTAGTACTGATTAATCACTACGCAAACGGCTTTATTAACGACTTATTTCATTTATTAACCACTTATTTCAACAACCAAACATGCTCAGAGGCTGTTAGCTCAGGTGCCGATCCTATAGAAGTAAGTTCACTCGTCAGTTCGTTGATATGATAGTTATCGCCATAATATTGCTGTATTTGCTCGCTACTGATAGAGAACGGCGGTCCCGCTTTTTTGCTTTGGTCATAAGCGAGAGTGATGATAAATTGTGGTGCATTAGCACTGAGCTGGTACATTTGCGCACTATATTGCACACGCATATCAGCCGGTAGCGCAATCAATGCGGCTTTGTCATATACGGCATTTACAGATCCAATATCCTCAGTCGTTAGTGCAAAAATATCAGCAACCCATAGGGTAATGGTTTGTCCTGACAACTGACCTTGATAGTATTTAATGGCTGGATTGTCTGCATGCTGGTGCACAGTAGGGGAGATATTCTGCTCAGTAAAGAATGCTTGTACAGCTGTTTCCACCAATTCAACGCCTACAACGTCGTAGCCTTGCGCTGCCAGCCAAGCCATATCAATCGATTTACCGCAAAGAGGGACAAAGACAAGGCTACCAGCTGGCAGGTTTAACTGCTTAAAGTAATTTATTAATAATGGATTCACCGCAGACTGATTAAAGCCAATGCGTTTCTCTTGCCAGCGGCTGTGCCAAAATTCAGCGTTCATACCTTCGCCTTTATTCGTTGAGGGTTATATTTGAGTTGTTTCTATCATAACTGTTTGAGTGAGAATGCTAAAGATGTTAAAAAGCCAAACGCTCGTACAATAAGCGTTTGGCTATAATAAAATGCTGAAATATTTTTTTATTCTAAATAAAAAAATATCTTCATTTTGTGGTTTAGCTCACCATATATTGACTAAACTCTTTACGCAATTTGGCAAGCTTTGGCGGTATGGCAAAGTTGCAATACCCTTGTCCTGGATTCTTATTAAAGAAATCCTGATGGGTCTCTTCTGCTTGATAAAACTCAACAGCTGGATGTACTTCGGTGACCACATTGACGCCCATATCGCGCAGTTTGTTGATAGTGCGGTCAATCGTTGGTTTCTGATTTTCTTCAGTATAAAAAACCACGCTACGATACTGGCTACCGACGTCATTGCCTTGACGATCCATTGTGGTGGGATCATGGGTGGCAAAGAAAACATCAAGTATCACTTCTAACGGGACGATAGAGTCATCGAACTCGATTTTGATGACTTCAACGTGCCCTGTATTGCCACTACAGACCGCTTCGTAGTTGGCAGAAACAGCGTCACCGCCCATGTAGCCTGAAACGACAGATTGCACACCTTTTACGGATAAAAATACCGATTCGGTGCACCAAAAACAGCCACCGCCTAAAATAATGGTTTGCATAATTTTTCCTATTTTTATAAATATAAAATATGAGCCAAATGTTACTTACTTAGCAATACGTATTTAGCTTAGCAGGGCATCTGACCGCGATAAGTAACAAACAGTAATGTTATAATGGGCTTTTGCTACGTTGTGCCGCTTTCAGCTAGTAATGACAAGCAAGACCATTAATTATCTCCTAATTTAAGTTCTATCATCACAAAATGAGTCGCACCATGAGTCAATCTAAGCCTGCTATTGTTAAACACGACACCCTATTTGACAAACCGTTTACCACGCCACTTGATAAAGCAGCGCGCTTCTCTTTTGATGAGCAAGTGGTGGCTTGTTTCCCTGATATGATTCGTCGCAGCGTGCCGGGTTATGGTCAGGTGCTAGCGATGTTGCCCATATTTGCCCGACGTCACTGTAAGTATCGTCAACAGAGCGATAGTGGTCAGCGCGTCAGTCGAGTGTATGATTTGGGCTGTTCACTTGGCGCAGCAAGCATGACGTTGGCGGGTGAGTTTGAGCCGCAAGATTTGCAGATTAAAGCGATTGATATCTCACCAGCGATGACCACCGAAGCGACCACGCTACTGAGTGAAAATTATCCTGCGCATGATATTGAAGTCATTACCGCTGATATTCGCGATGTGGAACTTGAACCCTGCGATATGGTGATTTTAAATTTAACGCTACAGTTTTTGCCAGCTGCCGATAGAGTCGCAGTATTAGAGAAAATTTATGCAGCATTAAGCGAAGGCGGCATACTGGTATTAACTGAAAAAACCCATGCTTTTGATGAGCAATATGATGCGTGGTTGGTTGAGCGTTATTATGATTTTAAACGTGCCAATGGTTATAGCGAGATGGAAATTAGCGGTAAGCGTAATGCATTAGAAAACGTATTAATTACTGATACGTTAGACGAGCATCATGCGCGCTTGAGTGATGTTGGTTTTAAACGTCATCTGACATGGTTTCAGTTTTTGAACTTCGTCTCTATTGTGGCGTTTAAGTAGGGTTGTTTGAATACATAGTGAGAATTGATCCTTCCATCTGCTATTACCTGCGTTTCACACATTAGTTGAAATAGGCATTCATTTTCTCAGTGTGCTAGATGCGCTTTACAGCATCGTATATTTTTTCTGAGCTAGATTGAAATTAAGAAGGAACGATAAAATGGATATGGACATTACGGCAAAAACATTCGATGGACAAGGTGGGCGTGACGAATTTCAACGTAAAAGTATCGCTGAAAAAGCTATTAAGCTCCTAAAATCTAATATAGATATTTCGCCAATGGTCATCGACGGCAGTTGGGGTACAGGTAAAACTGAGTTTTGTCATAAACTTATCAATCTGATGAAGGAAGATGATACACACAATATAATTTATATTGACGCTTTCAAAGCTGATCATGTTGATGAGCCTTTGATGACTGTATTAGCAGAAATTATTAAAATCTTACCTGAAGGGCCACGTAGAAAAGCTTTTATAAACAGAGTATTGCCAGCTGTACGGTACACCCTAAAAAACAGTTGCTAAAGCTGGTGTTTCTCATCTTCTGAGACAAGATTTTGCTGACGTTGCAAATGATTTTAATGAAGTAATTCAAAAAGCAGCTGATGATTCAATAGATAAAACAGCAGAGTTGATACTCAAAGATCATGTGGAGGCAGAAAAGAGTTTAAAAACATTACAAACCGCTCTTACTGCCATTGCATCTCAAGACCCTATTATTATATTTATAGATGAACTTGATCGCTGTAGACCAAACTTCGCAGTCGATATGCTTGAGATAATCAAGCATACTTTTGATGTTGAAGGTGTTAGCTTCGTACTTGTTACTAATACTCAGCAGTTGAGAGCTTCTATAAACCATTGCTATGGTCAGGCAGTTGATGCACAACGCTACTTGGATAAATTTATAAAATTTAGGTTTGAGTTGTCACCGCATTCTCAACGACACATGACAAATCCCGTTTTAGCTGCTAATGCTTACTTTTACCAGCTGATAGGAGAAAAAGGTTTCTTATCTAGTAGCCTGCTATCAAATACCCTTTTGAAAAAATTTATTGCAAAATTCATTGGTCATCAAGGTCTTTCTCTCAGAGAGATAGAGACATTAGTTCTACATATAGAAGTTGTACAAGTACTATCCAATTCGAATCGTTTTATTCCTGACGAATATATTGGTTATTCGTTGTTGAGATTAGTTGGTGTTATGCTAGTTTGCTTTAGACCTGATATTTTAAGAGAGATTAGAAAAGGCGTTGTTGATGCTGATTTGCTCGGTGATTTCTTGGGTGTAAAAAAATTACCTTACCTTGAAGAGGGCGGTCGTGAAATACCTGAAGTATGCGAATTTATCATGGCTTCTCTGACTACCGACTTCAATGAAAATAAGGTTAACTATGCTATATCAGAAGATCAGCAAAAAAAATGGAATTCATACATGAGATATGTCAGCTATATGGAAGAAGTTCCATATAGAGATAGAGCTGTAGCTCAAATTTTAGAAACGGCAAATATAATGGCATTTGAATAATATATAAGTTTAAACCTTAAGATTAGGTAACAACAAAACGTAAACTGAGTTATTAAAGATAGATAACCTATGCCACGCATATTTCACCACCTCTGAAGAATTCATATATTGAGGTGCATTTTCTTTTATTTTAACCTTTTCTTAATTTTATTCATTTAAATATAAATCAACTCGAACTGAAATCTTATGCTTAACGACACTATTACTCACGCTGAACGCGAATTATATTTAACTTTGTTGGAGTTAGCACAGCAGCAGCCGAGTGCTTATGAATGGCTTACGCGCTTGCCAACATGGTTAAATGATATCAAAGACAAAGCCAACTACGCGCATGCACCTGCTTATCAAGCATCGGTAGCACGCTTGCCGAATTTGACGGTCAATCATGTCGATCTGAACAGTGATGTCCTGACGATTGAGGCAAATCTTAGTGAGTCTCAGCGCAAACAAACAATGGCATTATTAAAACAGCTGATGCCGTGGCGCAAAGGGCCTTTTCAAATTGGTGGTCAGCTCGAAAATCAAATTGATAGTGGTCAGAATGAAGACCAACAAGCCGCGCCAATATTGATTGATACCGAATGGCACAGTGATTGGAAGTGGCAGCGAGTCGCACCGCATTTGGGTAATTTAAAAGGTCGTCGCGTATTAGATGTGGGCGGTGGCTCTGGCTATCACGGCTGGCGTATGGCTGGCGCTGGCGCGGATACAGTCATTATCATTGATCCGTCTTGCTTATTTTATCATCAGTTTATGGCGATTCGTCATTTTGTCGGGGCTGCTGATAGCTATAAAACGCATTATATCCCCGTACCACTTGAAGCCTTGCCCGAGCACAGTCAGCTGTTTGATACCGTATTTAGCATGGGGGTGCTCTATCATCGCCAATCGCCGTTTGAGCATTTACAACATCTTAAAGGGCAGTTGGTCAAAGGCGGTGAGTTGGTGCTTGAAACCTTGGTTATCGAAGGTGATGCCAATACCGTACTGGTGCCACACGACCGCTATGCCCAGATGAATAACGTGTATTTTTTACCATCAGTCGCGGCATTGACAGGCTGGCTAGAAAAAGCAGGATTCTCAGAGGTACGTTGTGTCGATGTGGCAACGACTTCTATCGATGAGCAGCGTAAAACGGAATGGATGACTTATCATTCGCTGGCCGACTTCTTAGATCCTAATGATGCTAGCAAAACGCTTGAAGGCTATCCTGCGCCGATGCGTGCGACTTTGATTGCCAAAAAGTAGCGCGTGCGTACTGTATCACTCATAAGGAATATGGACAGTGAAAAAATTAACGATTTTGCTCAGCGCTATGAAGGGCTTGCTGCCATTGACGTCCATATCAGCTCATGCTGCCTATGGTACGCCATTTGAAGGGTGGGGCTTTGTGCAGGACGATTGGCAAGTGGTTTGTGATAATACATTGACTTGTCGCGCAGCAGGTTATGCAGATGAGAGTATGTTCGATACGCCAGCTTCTATTTTATTAACCGTCATACCCAAAAAAGCCTTGCCGATTGCCCAAATCCAGTTTTTATCAGAAACCTCAGACAAAACCTACCATAGTGCTGAACTGTGGTTAAATGGCAAAAACCAAGGCATGCTACAACCAGATGCTGATGGTTCAGCGTACGATTTAACCGCCAAGCAAACGCAACACTTTATTAACCATGCGCGTCAAAATACTAAGATAGAGATAAAAGCAGGTGGTAAAAATTGGTCTGTTAGTGACAAAGGCATGAGTGCCGTGCTGCTAAAACTTGATGAGGTACAAGGCAGAGTGGGCACGCCAATAGCATTGGTAAGTAAAAATCACGCTAGTAAGCAAATACCCAAATCTGCTAAAGCGAAACCTGTGATTAAAAAAGCATATGCCTATGCTGACAATAAGCAACTGGATTCGTCAAAGTGGGCCTATTTTCAAGCGAATATAAATAAGTGGATCGATATTGATGCCAAGGAGCTTATAGGCTCTGAAGATGATATGGGAGACTGTGAGCTGATTAATCCAAAGACCGACGCGTACCAACGAATGCAAGAGTATGGTTCTGATAGACTGAATTGGACGTTTACACCCGTAGATGCCCTCCATACGCTTGCTAGCCATCTGTGCTGGCAAGGCGCCTATAATGAGAGTTCGGGTTATTGGCTTATTAATCATGACAAACCAAGCAAGCCAAAACTGATCACTACGGCAGGCAATGACTATTCTGATGGCGAGATTTGGGCAACACATAAAGATCGAGGGATTGGTGATTGCTGGAATCATGCGATATGGGTTTGGAATGGTCAAACATTTGCCAAATCAGAAGATTCCAGCTCAGGAATGTGTCGCGGTTTTGCTGGTGGTGCGTGGGATTTACCAACTTACGTGAGTGAAGTCGTAAAAAATGATAGCAAGGCTCAGTGAGTGATATTTTGATAGGAATGATTGACACACTATAAAGTGAAGCCGTTATGAGCCATGCATTTTTTAATTGATCATTTAACTGTCTATTTATCAGTGATAGGTGAGTTATTTATTACCTATCATTGACAGTGAGGACACGGCCCAGTTATATAAAAATTATATCAACCACCTTTTAAAAGCGACTTCCAACAATAGCTTGAGTAAGAATCCCACAAACCCTGCGCCTAGTGCTAAGAAAATCCAAAATGTACCCGCGCGCCCAGCTTGAGATTCTTTAGAGATATCCCACATAATAAAAAATAAGAAGGCGATGAATATGGGTAGTAAAACATACAATCCCCAACTGGTAACCGTACTGGCAGCAATAGCAAACATGGCATAATCCTATAAAGTAGTAACGCCGCCTTTATTTATATTATTTTATGGATCTTTTGATAATAATTGCCTTCAAAATGAAGTATCACCATTCATGATATAAGCAGTAATCCATAAAATAAGTCAGAAAAAAGCAGGCAGCAATACAAACCGTTATTATAACGCGGAAGCGAGCAGGTATAAACTGCTGCTAAGTATGAGACAACAGTAACGCTACAATTTGCAGGGCTGACTGATCGGTAACAGCGCTAAATCCTGATCTATTTAAAGCATTTCAATCTGACTTATCGTGAATGAAAGCACAGACAACGCCTGTTAGGGCGTGTCTCCAATTCAATCGATTATCCTCTAAATGGGATAAAAATGGCTAAAAATGGCTAAATTTTGCCAAACATCGTCAAATAGCTTATCAATATCTCGATATTATTTGCGCTACTTTCCTTATTTAACGGCAATTTATCTCCTTTTTATCACCATTTTTACAATGAGGACACGCCCTAGTCACCTAAATTATCAGTGTTAACTGTCATAACCGTAAGATTTTAGTGCTAATTTTGGTGCACATAGTGCAATGCAGGGCAAAGATTGTTATATTTACAGGTTACTTATCTTTTTTGTATTATTTTATCCCCTGCAATGTCGGTCGCTATTATAATAGGCAGTTATTGGCTGCTCGCATTCGCCACATTTTTATACCGTTTTTGTTGTTTATTTAACTGAGTTCAAATCCTTATGTCACAAGCCCAAATTGATACACTTGCATCACTATTTAACGATGCGATTCAAACCCTACAAGCAGATGGCACGTTACCAAGCGATTGGCAAAATAATAGCCAAATCACCCGTACTAAAGACTTAAGCCATGGTGATTTCGCCAGTAATATCGCGCTGACAGCGGCCAAAGCTGCCAAGGTCAATCCACGACAGCTTGCCGAAAAAATCGTCAATGCGCTGCCTGAAAACCAAGACATTCGCCAAGTAGAAATTGCAGGTCCAGGCTTTATTAACGTGTTCTTAAATGCGGAAGCCAAATTTGCGGTATTAGATGATATCTTTGCCTTGCAAGATCGCTTTGGTTTAAGCGATCAGTTTGACGGGCAAAAAATTCAGGTTGAGTTTGTCTCTGCCAATCCAACGTCAAGTTTGCACGTTGGGCATGGTCGCGGTGCAGCGTTCGGTATGAGCGTGGCAAACCTGCTTGAAGCGATTGGTTATGACGTCACGCGTGAGTATTATGTCAACGATGCGGGTCGGCAGATGGACATCTTGGCGACCAGTACCTATTTGCGTTATCTGGAAACCAATGGCGAGCAAATAATCTTCCCAGTCAATGGTTATCAAGGTGATTATGTCAGTGACATCGCCCAAACGTTAAAAGCGCAACACGGTGATCATTACGTTCATAGCTTTGCAGCAATCGCTAAAGATGTGCCAGCAGATGCTGAGTTTGAGATCAATGCGGACGGCGAAAAAACACTGCTATCAGGTGACAAAGAAGCGCATATTGATGGCTTGATTGCCAACAGTAAAGCCTTGCTTGGTGAAGGTTATGAGCTGTTTTTAAATGCGGCATTGAGCAGTATTTTAGCCGATATCAAAGATGACTTAAATGACTTTGGTGTGCGCTACGAGTGCTGGTTTAGCGAAAGATCGATCGATAGCGATATTGAGCCAGTCTTGCAAACCTTAGATGAAAAAGGCTATCTATACGAAAAAGACGGTAATATTTGGTTTAAATCAACCGATTTTGGTGATGAAAAAGACCGTGTTGTGCGCCGTGCCAATGGTCAATCTACTTATTTTGCTTCTGATATTGCCTATCACAAAAACAAATTTGATCGCGGTTTTGATAAAGTGGTCAATGTTTGGGGTGCCGATCACCATGGTTATGTGCCACGCGTAAAAGCTGCTTTATTGGCGCTTGGTATTGATGCTGATCGTTTAGATGTGGTGCTTGTGCAATTTGTTGCACTATGGCGTGGTAGTGAAAAAGTGCAAATGTCCTCGCGTTCAGGTCAATTTGTCACCCTGCGTGATTTACGTACCGAAGTTGGTAACGACGCCGCGCGTTTTTATTATGTCGCCCGTAAGCCTGAAGTGCATATTGATTTTGATTTGGAGCTGGCTAAATCACAAAGCAAAGACAATCAAGTGTATTACATTCAATACGCGCATGCTCGTGTTTGCCGAGTATTAGAAAAACTACAAAACAGTGGTCTTGTGGTAGATGATGCGATTGGTTTAGAACACCAAAACTTACTTAGTGCACCAAACGAAGACGAGCTGATTAAATTATTAGCAGGATATCCAGCGACATTATTACGCGCCGCGACGGGTTATGAGCCACATGTCTTGACCAACTATCTTAAAGAGTTGGCAGCGCTATTTCATGGTTGGTATGACAGTAATCGCATTTTGCCAGTGAGTTTGACCTCAGGTGAGACACCAAGCTCGGATGAGATGGAATTGATGCAAGCCCGTTTGCGTTTGTCTAAAGCCGTACGTCAAGTATTGGCCAATGGTCTTAGTTTGTTAGGGTTGTCGGCACCATCTAGCATGTAGTTTTTTTCTAGTATATAGTAACTTTCTAACATGTAGTATGAGTATAGATGACTGCCAGCCATAATTTGATGATAGTTAGATTCAGTAGGGAGAAACAGATCCATGCTAGCCAAAAAACCTAAAGGTGCGACTGAAAAACGCAAAACAAGTAGCGTATCAGGCTTATTGTGGATGTTTGTCGGGGCGGTATTGACCCTTATGATAGGGGTATTTATATACTTGTCACCATTATTTGATTTCAGTCCCGCTGACAGCACCGCTGGTAATGATCCTGATCGTCAGGTGCAGCCACGTGTCGACACTGATACTGATAATGGTGATTATGAGTTCTATGATATTTTGCCCAATCAAGAGATGGCGACTATTCCTGATGAAGATATTGCTGAGACAGGCAATGATCGCATAGGGGATATCAGTGCCTTTGAGCCTGATGTGGTGGTGACTCAACCTGAGGATGGCTCAGCCAGTCGCAATGATGATACTGGTAACTTTGGTATCTCTGAAAACACGGTTATTGCGCCCAGTCGTGGCAATAACGCTGCTACCAGTAATAGCGGCGATGACATTGTGATCGTTGAAGAAGACGCGACCTATGATGGATCGACGCCTGCTAGTAGCAATAATACGTCCACCAATAATGCAGGCGCAGGTACTGCTAGCGTTCAGGCTGCAAAACCTGCGGCAACTTATATTTTGCAGATCAACAGCTTCGGTGATGCGGATGAAGCAGATCGCCGCCGTGCTCAAGTGTTGATGGCAGGTGTAGACGCTCGCGTGGTCAAGAATACGACGGGTAATGGTTTGCCAATCTATCAAGTTATTTCTCGCCCGATGAATAACCGCCAAGCAGTAACCACTGCTCAGCAGCGCCTACAGAATAACGGTATTGATTCCATCATCGTTGAACAGCGTCGTTAAGTTGCGCTGTTTAATAACAGTTATAGTTCTTTATGAATAATAAAAAAAGCGTCGCAATGACGTTTTTTTTATCTCTGATTTTTAGCAAAGTTATTTTTCTGTTGGTTTATTACCTTTCATCAAAAATTTTATAAAGAGCGTGGCTATGACTGTCTCTCATTTAGCAACACCGCCTACCAGCTTCATTAAAGCATTTTTCCAAAAGTATTTTATTGATGCGTTTACTGGCATGGCTTTAGGGCTATTTGTCACGTTGATTGCTGGTCTAATCATCTCGCAAATCGGTGGCTGGTTAGATTTGCCCGCATTGGTTGCGGTGGGCAAGCTTGCCTCAGTACTAATGGGTGCGGGTATCGGAGTAGGTATCGCCTATTACCTTAAAGCACCGACGCTCGTCATGCTCAGCTGCTTGGTGGCGGGTATGCTTGGCGCACACTCTGAAGCATTAATGGCAGGGACGTTATTTACGCCCCAAGTAGGTGGACCTGCGACCTTTGCCGCCTTACCGGGGAATCCGATAGGGGCGTATTTGACCTCGGTATTTGCTTATCGTGCTGGTACTTGGGTCGCTGGCAAAACCAAGCTCGATATTCTATTGGTTCCTTTATTGGTATGCGCGGTAGCATTAGCAGTTTGCGCCCTATTGAATCCACCTATCGTCGCTGCGGTCGCTGCCATTGGTCAAGGTATTCAAGCGGCCACTGAGTTACAGCCTCTGTTAATGGGTATTGTGATTGCAGTGGTAGTGGGTATTTTATTGACATTGCCAACGTCCAGCGCTGCTATTTGTATCGCAATTGGGCTTGGCGGCGTATCAGGCGGGGCAGCAGTAGTAGGCTGTGCGGCACACATGATTGGCTTTGCCGTTGCAAGCTTTAAAGACAACGGCGTCAGTGGCGTAATATCTCAAGGTCTGGGCACCAGTATGCTACAGATTCCTAATGTGTTAAAAAAACCGCTGGTGTTGTTGCCTGCTGTGATTGCCAGCGCCATCGTTGGTCCTATTGCGACAGTAGGTTTTGGACTGGCATGTACGGCAACGGGTGCGGGTATGGGTACCGCTGGATTGGTCGGCGTATTTGGAGTGATTGAAGCGTCACAAGACATCATGAGTACGGGTCAATTATGGACAGCGATTATCCTGTTGATGTTTGTATTACCTGCCCTAATTGCAGGGGTGGTCGCTCATGTGATGCGCCGCGTGGGCTGGCTGGTTGATGGTGATATGAAATTGCCTTAAATTAAAGATAAAGGACGCAAATTGTCCTAACTATCAATAGTAAAAAAGCCCAGCTACTTAAATAGCTGGGCTTTTTTACTATATAAATTATGAGCTTGTTTTAATTAGCGGCGTACATCTTTAGGGGCATCACCATTTGGCCAGTCTTTGTCTTTGTTGGCTTTGATAGGTCGCGGCAGATGGGTAAAGTAAGCGGCAATATCGACCGCTTCTTGGTCACTAAGCGAGTTACCTTGACCAAACGGCATTTTGCCCTTGATAAAGGCCGCTGCTGTATAAGTTCGCGCCATACCTGCGCCATCGTTGAAGGACTTGTCTCCAGCTACTGCTGGATAGATATAAGTGCCATCGTCGTTATATTGACCTTCGCCGTTTTCACCATGGCAAACCCTACATTTTTCAGCAAACAGCTTTTTACCATTGTCCGTATTTGGCTCTAAAGTTTTGTCTACCTTAACAAAACCGCGACCTTCAGGCGAGACACCATAAGGCAAACCCTGTGATAGCCAGCTCATATAAGACACCATCGCATTCATATCATCTGAACCTAGATCAAGTGCTTTGCCATTCATTGAGCGTTCAAAACAGCCATTGATGCGCTCTTGTATTGAATTAACGCGACCAGCACGTGACCGATAAATAGGATAAATGCCCAGCATGCCATTCCAAGGCGCCGCGTAAGCCTCTGAGCCGTTACCCAAGTGACAGCTGGTACAATTCAACTGGTTGCCGACATTGTCAGGCATTTCTTTATAAGTATGATTGGCGATTTGTAAGCCGCGACGTACTGCTGCGCCGAACTCATCATCTGGAATAGTGGACTCATCTGGCATGCTAACGGTCAGTTTGGCGCTTGGATTTGCAGCCATCTCGTCTTTAATTTCTGCGGCACGTGCCTCAAGTGACTTAACGCGGGCTAATGCTTCAGCTTCTTCGACACGGTCGACAGCCTTGGTATCTGATTCACTACAGCCTGACAGGCTAACCGCACCAATAGCAAAGATAGCAGCCAGTAAAACGGAGGAAGAGGGTTTGACCCTTAAAAGTATTTTCATTGGAATATCCTTATTATCAAAAATAATATGTAATAATATATTTTTATGATAATTTAGCTGTCAAAATGACAGAAGTAATCTTAATTTTTGTGCAAAAAATCTGAATGAGTCATCAATCTGTAAGTTGCTAGAAACATAATTGTATCAAATATTAAATAATTAAAGTATATAAATAGATAAAGTGTTTTGGCTTTAGAGAGATATGAATTAATTTCATACCGTATGAAGAACGATATTGAAAGACAGTATTGAGATTCTATCGATCAAAAAAGCGCTTAAATATTATCAATATTTAAGCGCTTTTTTGTGGGCAAATACTCTTAGAATATATTATTTTGGCGTGCTTGGTTTTTTATGGCGGCGTGGTTTGAGCTTACGAGAGAGCTTATGGACATCGTTCAATATTTGACTGTATGTCGCTGGAAAGACACGCTGTACCGCGTCGATTATTTTGGCATCATTGCCAATAAGACAGCGCGGTTGATTGGTCGCGGCAGCCTGCAAAATAATCCAAGCGGCATTGCTTGCATCAAATTTCAGGAATTTATTAAAGCTCTGAATGGCTTTGGGGCCAGTACGTATGCCAATATCATTGATACTGTCATTACCACGGGCACTATTGGCAATATTGGTTTTAATCCCGCCGGGATGAATGCAGGTCGCTGACACACCGCAGCGCTGAATATCTAGCTCTTGACGTAAGCTTTCAGTAAAGCCGCGTACAGCAAATTTACTGGCGTTATACGCAGATTGTGACGGCTGAGCGGTCAAGCCGAACAGGCTTGAGATATTAATGATGTGACCATGCTCATTAAATTGGTGCGATCTATTTTTTTTGCTGCCATTCGTCGATTCGCTTTGTTTGACACTGTTCTTAATCAATGGCAAAAATGCCTTGGTGCCATAGACCACACCCCAAAAATTGATGTCCATGACCCATTCAAGCTCGCTAATACTACTGCCTTCTACGGTCGAATATAGCGCCACGCCTGCATTATTAAAGATAAAGTTCACTTTGCCATGGTCTACCATCACGCTATCTGCCCACGCTTCCACGGCTTTATTGTCTGAGACATCAAGCACCGTCATAGTCGCTTTTATATTATAACCGACCAGCAATTCTTTGGTCTGTGCCAGTTGCACCGCGTTGATATCAGAGAGCGCCACGTGGCAGCCCATCTTTGCCAAATGAATAGCCAGCTCGCGACCCATACCAGAGCCAGCACCCGTAATAGCCGCGACATGATTATGATAATAAGGAGTAATATCTTGGTCTATCGTGGTATGAAAAGGCAAGTGTTGACGTAATGAGGTTGCGATAGAAGTAATATTGTTAAGCATGATAAACAGTCCTTTGTTTCATCAGTGATAGGTGTTGGTAGCACATTTACCTTAGCATGCTTTGTGGTTTTAGCTATGAACGATTGATAGACGCCGCTGTCACTTTACCCATACATTGGCTGTCATAAAACGATCATAAGTGAGCAGCCATAAAAAAACGTCTAACATAAGATATGCTAGACGCCTTTACTTCAATGACAGTTTTAATAAAACTGATAACAACCGCTAAGCATCTATCGCTATTTGCTCTGAGTCGTCGGTAGAAAAGATGATTTCAGGTGTTTTACCTTCATTAATCACTTGCTCGTCGACGATGACAGTCTTGGCGTTTTTCATCGAAGGCAACTCATACATAGTCTCAAGGAGCGCATTTTCAACGATAGAGCGCAGTCCGCGAGCACCAGTCTTACGCGCCATGGCTTTTTTAGCAATCGCATCGAGCGCTTCTTTGGTAAAGCTAATGTCAGCGCCTTCCATATCGAATAGGTACTTATATTGCTTAACCAAGGCGTTTTTTGGTTCCGTCAATATCTGAACTAATGCATCCTCGTCCAGCTCTGTGAGCGCAGCGAGAACAGGAAGACGACCGATGAGCTCAGGGATAAGACCAAACTTGATCAAATCTTCAGGCTCTACTTGTTGCAGTAATTCTGAGCTGCGTTTACTATCATCTTTTGAGCTGACATCAGCATTGAAGCCAATACCGCCTTTTTCTGTACGCTGCTGAATAACCGCATCAAGACCGGCAAACGCCCCGCCGACGATGATTAAGATGTTACTCGTATCAACTTGGATCAGCTCCTGTTGAGGATGCTTGCGACCACCATGTGGCGGAATAGCAGCGACCGTACCTTCAATAAGCTTTAGCAACGCTTGCTGTACGCCTTCGCCTGACACATCACGGGTGATAGACGGGTTGTCGCCTTTCTTACTGATTTTATCAATCTCATCGATATAGATGATGCCTTGTTCCGCTTTGCTCACGTCATAATCTGATGCTTGCAAAAGTTTTTGCACGATATTTTCGACATCTTCGCCGACATAACCGGCCTCGGTCAAGGTCGTCGCATCGGCCATCGCAAAAGGCACATCCAGTAAACGCGCCAAGGTTTGCGCCAGTAAGGTCTTACCAGAACCCGTTGGGCCAATCAGCAAAATGTTACTTTTCGCCAATTCAACCATGGCATCGTCAGCGCCAATCTTCGCTTTCTTGCTGTCATTGGCTAAGGTTTGGCTAACTTTTAGGCGCTTATAATGGTTATAGACGGCAACGGCTAGTGCTTTTTTAGCAGCGTCTTGTCCAATGACGTATTCGTCAAGCTTAGCACGCAGCTCTTTTGGCGTTGGTAGCTTTTTATTGACCCAAGACGTATCAATGTCGCTGTCATCATCGCCATCTTCGGCGCTGTCAGCGATTAAATCGGTACATAGCTCAATACATTCATTACAGATATTGGCATCGTCAGCGGCAATCAGCTGCTGTACATCGCTTTTGGCTTTGCCGCAAAACGAGCAATGCGGGGTGTTATCTTCTGCCATAAAAGGCGCTCCTAAAATTTAAAACTTACAAATATTTTGATTTTTACATCAAAGCCAAAACGTATAACGCTCAGGCTTTTGATGCCTATCAAAGCTTTTGCTCTTATGCGGTAATTATAAAGAAGTAGGGCGGCGCTCTAATACTTCATCAACCAGACCGTATTCTTTGGCTTCTTTCGCATCTAACCAAAAGTCACGCTCAACGTCTTTTTCAATTTTCTCTAATGGTTGACCAGTACGTTCTGCCAAAATCTCATTTAAACGGGCACGCGTTTTTAGAATTTCACGCGCATTAATTTCGATATCGGTTGCTTGACCTTGCGCGCCGCCTGAAGGCTGATGAATCATGACACGAGCATTGGCAAGAGAGTAACGTTTGCCTTTTTGACCAGCCGCGAGCAAGAACGAGCCCATGCTATAAGCACCGCCCATACAGATGGTTGACACTTCAGGTTTGATGAAGTTCATGGTATCAAAGATTGCCAAGCCTGCACTCACTGAGCCGCCTGGTGAATTGATATACAAGTGAATGTCTTTATCTGGGTTTTCTGCTTCTAAAAATAGCAACTGTGCAACAATCAGATTGGCCATATGGTCTTCGACTTGACCAGTCAAAAAGATAACGCGCTCACGCAATAGACGCGAGAAAATATCAAACGAGCGTTCACCGCGAGAGGATTGTTCAACGACCATTGGCACTAATGCTGCATGCGCAGCTTGAGGGGCGCTTTGGGTATATTGCATGCCTTGTGCGTCATTGTGCGCACTCATCAGCATATCAAAATGTGGGTTGGCAGTGATGCGATCATAATCTGTCATAAAGATGTCCTGTTTATAAGTACATAAAATAAAGGGATTGAAGCTAGCGAGCGGCTACGCTTGTAGGGCTGCTCATCATGCTAGATGTTGCCGCTTTTTAATAATATTCGCTGGCTGAAATAATAAGCGCCAGATATCGCTAAAAATAATTGAGCTAATGGTAACTTTTTTATTGAGGCAATAGTAACTTTTTCATGTGAAAAATAATTTTCTATTTATAACATGAGTGCTATTAATAAAATGATTGACTCACTATTAATAAGGCGTCTGTAACCATTTATCAAGGGGCTTGGTTATAAACTGTCCATAAAGATAGCATATAAATCCCCAATAAAAATGCCCTAACACATATGTTAGAGCATTGCGTTAGAGCATTATGTTAGAGCATGTTTAGATTGAGATTAGCAATTTGCCATTGAATGGCAAATTGCTAAGTTATCTCACTAAATTACATGCCTTGCTGCTGTTGTTGCTGTGCAGCTAGCAAGTCTTGGTAGCTAACTTCTTTGTCAGTTACTTTACCTTGCTCGATTAAATAATCAACTACTTGGTCTTCTAGTACTACAGACTCAATGTTCGCGCGCTGCTGCTTGTCATTGGTGTAGTATTCGATGACTTCGCTTGGATCTTCGTAGTTTTCAGCGGCTTCTTTGATGAAACTTTCAACGCGTTCTTGATCGACTTCTAAGCCTTTGGTATCGATAACACGAGCAACGATGATGCCAAGACGGGCAGCACGTAGCGCTTGCTCTTCAAATAGCTCATTTGGTAGCATGTCTTTATCGAAGCTATCAGCATTGGCACCGAACTGCTGAGAAAAACGTTGCATCATCATGTTGCGTTGACGCTCGATTTCTTGCTCTAGCATAGCGTTTGGTACGTCAAACTCGTTCTTTTCTAGCAATGCGTCAAAAGTCGCTTGCTTAACTTGGCTACGAGCCGCGTTTTTGATTTCGCGTTCCATGTTTTTGCGAACGTCTTCTTTCAACTTCTCAACGCCGCCTTCTTTCACACCGAATAGCTCAAGGAACTCTTCGTTGATTTCTGGTAGCTTAGATTTTTCAACCAATTTTACATTGATTTTGAACTGAGCTTTTTTACCAGCTAAGTTTTCAGCTTGGTAATCTTCTGGGAAAGTGACGTCGATAACTTTCTCTTCGCCAGCTTTCATGCCTTTGATACCCGCTTCAAAACCAGGAATCATCTGGTTGCTACCGATAACCAGTTTGAAGTCTTCAGCAGAACCGCCTTCGAATTTTTCGCCATCGATAGAGCCTTCAAAGTCAAAAGTTACTTGATTGCCTTTGTCCGCTTTACCTTTTTTCTCAACGAATTCTTCACGTTGCTTTTGTAGGTTTTCGATCATAGTGTCAACGTCTTCTTCACTAACTTGTGCAGTGTGACGCTCAACTTCGATCTCATCGATACCTTGTACGTCTACTTCTGGGAAGATTTCAACAGTGGCTTGATAAACCAAGAAATCATCTTCAAGTTTTACGTCGTCGATGTTAGGCATGCCAACTGCGCGGATGTCTTCAGATTTGATCGCTTCAAAAACGGTATCACGGATCACATCGTTGATAACTTCTTGTTGAATGCCAGCACCGTACTGTGAACGGATATGTGACATAGGGACGTTACCTTTACGGAAACCGTCAATCTTGGCAGTTTTCGCAACTTGGCGAATACGACCTTCGACTTTGTTTTGAATTTTTTCGACAGGTACTTTAACTGTCAATTGGGTTTCTTTATTAGATAGCTTGTTGGTTGTGACTTGTAAATCTGTAGCCATGTTAATTACACCTTTAGGATTAAATAGTACGTTTGATTAAATAGTACTTAGGGTTAAATGGTAATAGACAAACCGTGCCTCAAATTACGGGCGTGTACCATGGGTTGCCGTTGGAATAAATAGGGGATAGCGATAGCGCGCAATGTCAAAGTCAGTACCTTGAGCAATCGCCTTTGGTCACTACTGGCGCTGACTGATACTAAAATGTGAAACGGTTATCTTAGTAATAGGCGCTATCAGATATCAATCATAAACCGTTAATGCACCGCATAATAACGCTCTTTGGTGAATTATACAGACAAATAACGGCTTTCAACAAAATTTTAAAAGTAGAACAGTATAATCTATCTGTTTATTAAAGTAAAAATTATCTCTTTATCGTCCATTCACTTTGAATCTGCTACATCGTCAATCTCGCTTAGAGTACGATTTGTACCTCTGCGCTCGACTTTCTTGTATCAGCATTAATAGCTAAAGGGTTAAATTGAATCGATTATAAGATTTAAGGGTTATCTACAACGGCAACTGCGCCAATAATTGCTGAATCGCTTGCCCCCGATGACTAATACTATTTTTATCAGCAGCACTTAAGCTCGCGGCGCTAGCTTGTAACTCTGGCAACCAAAATAGCGGGTCATAACCAAAACCGCCGTCACCATGCGTTGTCTCTAAAATCTCACCCTGCCATAGACCTTGCGCGATAATAGGTAGCGGATCATCAGCATGGCGCACCATCGCCAGTACGCAAACAAATAGCCCTTTAATAGGCTCGTTCGCGTGCTCAGTACGAATAGGCTGCAAGTCAGCGATGAGCTTGGCGTTGTTTTTACTATCGTTACCATGCTCACCAGCATAGCGAGCGGAGTAAATCCCAGGTGCGTTACCTAATACTGGCACGCATAATCCTGAGTCATCAGCAATCGCAGGAAATCCGCTGATACGGCTGGCATGACGCGCTTTAATAATAGCGTTTTCTACGAAGCTTAGCCCGTCTTCGATGGCGTCGTCAATATTGAGCTGTCCTTGCGGGATGATCGTCACATCCAAATCTGCCTCGGCAAACAGCCTCTTAAACTCAGCCAGTTTGCCTTTATTATTACTGGCGAGCACCCATTGATTATCAGGGGTCGATTGGGTAGAGGATCGTGAGGTATTCGTGGTGCTCATAGGGTTATTCCGTTATGTCATTATTAAGAATATGGTTAGTGAAAGTATCATTGTTGAAAGTATGATCGGTTTTTAAATTATATCGGTATCTTAATGCCAATTTCATCAGTTTATCAGTCAGCTAAGTGCCTAGCACGATTGGCATGGCAAGGCATTCTGCGCTTAGTCTATAGACAACCAAAGGCTATACTAACAGTGTTATCCATAACATTTGGTAACTGATATTTGTCGCCACTGTTGCTATAATAGCCGCCAAGCTAACGTGAATGATATCTTATGGCTTGTGAATATTAAGTTAATAAATGCTTATGAAGTCAAGCACTTGGCTTTTGAGCAAACTGTAACAAAAGTAAGTTAATTTTGGATTCATAATAATACGTGATACTGTGTTAAACAATAAACGGTATTAAGCAATAACATTCATTTCAAACAATAAACTCAGCCAATTTAGTCCGCCATTTTATCGTGTTTTTTATCATGTAAAAATAGCGTAAAATTCAGTTTCTATAATGAGTTTTTATAAAATGACGGCTAAAAACAGCAAGGATAAAATAACTATGTCAAACATTACTTTACCAGAGCTACCATACGCAAAAGACGCACTAGAGCCACATATCAGTGCCGAGACGCTAGAATACCATCATGACAAGCATCACAATGCCTACGTGACTAAGCTCAACGAATTGCTACCAGGTTCTGGTCTAGAAGACAAAACATTGCCAGAAATCATCGTGGCAACCGCTAAAGATGACAGCAAGCAAGGTATGTTTAACCAAGCAGCCCAAGTATGGAACCACACGTTCTACTGGAACTGCATGACGCCAACCAATGGCGGCGGCGAACCTACTGGCGATCTAAAAGCTAAAATCGAAGAAGACTTCGGTAGCTACGACAAGTTCCGTGAAGAGTTCAAAAACGCAGCATTGACTCAGTTCGGTTCAGGTTGGGCATGGCTAGTCGCTGATAAAGTCGGTGGCAAATTGTCTATCGCCAAAACTGCTAACGCTGACACGCCACTTGCACATGACCAAATCGCAGTATTGACTTGTGATGTATGGGAACATGCGTACTACATCGATTATCGTAACCGTCGTCCTGACTATGTAGATACCTTTCTAGACAAGCTAGTGAACTGGGATTACGCAAACGCTAAATATAAAGGTCAAGATGCTGGTGTTGAAGAGTAATCTTTAACTATTAAGTATTTGATTTAAAAAAAGGACGCTGAGAAGCGTCCTTTTTTTGTATGATAGTTTAAAAACGAACAATTTATTTTTTCTTATCTCTTTGCTTAATATGCTCTTGTGTTTCTAATGGAATCAAATCTGCATATAGACTTTCTAGTTCTTTTGGTTTAGTTATCAGCTCATCAGCAATAAAATTTAAAATACTGAATAACTTCTGAGCGATCTCAGCATTATCATCTAGATTTATTTGACCAGGATGAACAGCATTATTTCCTATGACTCTTAACAAATCCAAAGCTTGCTGTATTGTAGGACTTAAGCCTTCTGATACCAATTCTTTTATATCATCGTTGATTTTCTTTCCATCTTTTCCTATTTGCTTTAACAGCATTTGTAGAGCTAACCGCAAAAGGGCAGTAGCTCCTTTCGGCGAATCAATCAAAATATTAGAAGCTTCTATATAAAGAGCTTTGATATCTTCATCTAAATCTTCGTTAGGTACTGGAACTGTAGTTTTCTTAGGATAGATAATTTCTTCATTCACCCATAATGTAAATTCTTCACATGAAGAACAGGTTGCCACTGAAAATCCTTTAGGACAAAACTGATAAAGGTTTTTTTGAAGTTCATTATCAATTACATTCAAAAATTGAATGATGGTTTTTTGATAAAAACTCTCGATACTTGATCTGTAGTTGAGATATAGATGATTAATAATATTGATCGCTGTACTTCCAGCATCATCGGCATCAAACCATTCTTGGGTCGCAACAGTATTGCAATGAGGGCACTGAAACTTATTATCTCTGTAATTTGGTATCATATATTACTCCATAGCTCGTTTATGCATAAATTCATATTCTATAGAAAATTATACTCTGTTCTATAACACCTCAAGCCCAAACTTACCCAACGCTTCTCGCAGCATCGCAATATTATAATAAGCATGCGCATTAACGGTATTTTGAAAAAAGATATAGAGCGTATCAAAGTGCTGACGCTGATTGGCGATTGCTTGCGCCCAATCCTGCATTTCAGCCTCAGAGTAGCGATAATCATGGCGGTCAGCAGCGCTCATCGCATCCCACCAGTTTAGATTATTACCATGCATACGCAGGTAACCAGTTCGCTCGGTAAATATCAATCGTGATGGCGGCAGACCGCTGACCTTAGGATAATCGACACTACACCAAATCAAACCTTGCTTGACGAAGCTATCGACCACCTGCGGGGTATGCCAGCCATTATGACGAAACTCAACGGCTAATGGATAATCTTGAAACCAGCTGACGAGATTTGCCAGATATAGACGATGCTCACGAGTACGGTCAAAGCCATGGGGAAATTGTAATAGTAGTGGCGCTAGAGCATTGGCTTCGATAAGCGGGGATAGGGCATTTAAAAACGCTTGCGCATGTTCAGCAGTGCCTTTACGTGCGTGGGTAAAGTCCTGATGCAGCTTGACGGCAAATTTCAATTCACTATTTGCTTCGGCATAGGCTTTATTAACCATGCCAGCAAAGGCTTTTTGTCCGATAGGCGCGTAAAAGGTGCTGTTGATTTCTACCGCGCCATATTGCTTGGCGTACTCGCGTAAGAAATCCGTCTTTTTGGTGCTGGTTGGGTACAGCGTACCGAGTAAGTCGGTATCGCTATAGCCGCCAGTGCCAAGGTAGATACGCGGGATAGGGTTACTGTCCATGTTGACCACTCACTGCCGTTCTTTGATGGTTAAATTTTTGGCTATTTTTTACGTGCCCATAGCCATTCTATTAATGCCAGTAAAGCATCATTGTTCGCGTCACTGCCAAGCTCGCTACTGCTTGATTCATGGCGACTCAGTTCACGAATGATGGCTGCACGTCCGTCATTAAATAGCGATTGTGCGTAGCTAGTCGCGTTTTCGACACCCATCAATTTTACATAGGTTGATTTATCTAATTTTTCATCGCTGCCAGCAGGTTTGCCAAGGGTATCGGTGCTAGTCGTCACATCTAAGATATCGTCTTGTACTTGAAAAGCCAGACCAATATGCTGGGCGCACTCCTGTAATGCCATACGCTGCGGAGCGGTCGCACCAGCACAGATGCCGCCCATAAGCATAGCGGCTTCAATCAATGCGCCAGTTTTATCACGGTGGATAGCTTCTAGATCGCTTTGTGAAATATTAGCACTAGCCTCAGCATTCAGGTCAAGCATTTGACCAGAAACCATACGCCGTGCACGTGGTGCAAATATTGCGATAAGCTGGCTGGCGATGGCTGAATCAAAGGGCGCAAAAGTGGGCAGCTCTGCGGTCAATACTTCAAAGGCGAGCGTCTGTAGCACGTCGCCAGCGAGTAGGGCGGTCGATTCTTCAAAGACGATATGCGCCGTCGGCTGTCCACGACGTAGATCATCATCGTCCATACACGGCAAGTCATCATGTACCAATGAATAGGTATGCAGCAGCTCGACCGCCAACGCTGCACGGCGCGCCATATCATAATCGGAATCGTTTTCTAACAGAGCTTCCAAACCATCAGCGTTAGCCATACTGTTTTTATTGTCAGTGCTTTTATCTGTATTTTCATTGGCATTAGCATTGCTTTGATTGACACTATCAAAGGCACTGGCAACCAATAGTGGACGCACCAATTTACCTTGACCAGTCATCACATAACGACAGGCATCAATCAACGGGCTTGGCAGGTTGGCATAAGCAAACAGCACGTCGATATCTTGTGCAAGTTGCGCGCGCACGGCGCTATGAAATTGCTCGGTGTTGTTATTAAAGCTAGTAAAAGATACAAGTCTTGAAGGCATAAGGCTTTCAGGTATAAAGCTTGGCGTAGAAGAAACAGTCATAACCCAACCATTTATCAGGTGAATAATAAAAATATCGCTAGTGTAGCATGATAGATTATATAGCTTATGGGCTGAGCTTCATCAATGCCATATTTTTGGCAGCTTACTATTAAAAATTAGATTAAGCACACCGAAATAATGCAACAAGCCCTCGTTACGTATTGGTGATTTAACTTAATCAGTGGATATGTTTTGATAAAGAATCAAGTTAAGCGTGTGACAGCGTGCGACGATAAGCATCTGTCATTATAATCTTTAAAAGACGAATTTTTAGTATACAATTTCAGTATACAAACCGTCACTTAAAGCACATTACTAGTCAGGTAAAGGGCTGCTGCTGATTTAAGAGTGACTTGTGAGTATGGTATTAGCTTGTGACAGTTAGGGGCATAATCCCCTACACTAATTGGCGTAAAAATGATCTGATGATTCAGGGCTAGAGGTTTGCGTGCTTATTTCAGCGAAAAATTTGCTCAACTCTCAGTCCATATTTTTAATGTTAGTATGTTCAATATCAGTACTGGTCACAATATATATAAATGAAGCGCCGTATTCACTTGTGCTAACGCGGTAATATTAAGCATAAAAAATGAATATATAACATGAGCGCTGGATAATAAAGACATCTTCACTGCTTACTCTATACTGACTTTATAACACAGTAGGTTGGCAGTGTTATTACTCGTTTTACTAACAATAACTGGCTATGACCTTTAATTTTAAAACTTTTAATTTTAAAACGTAGCTTTCGTTATATAGCAAGGAGTTCCAAATGGTATACCAAGGAAATCGCATTACGGTGACAATGCTAGAGGATGGCATCGCCAACATGCAGTACAACGCCGAAAATGAGAGCGTGAATAAGTTTGATGCTGAAACCAATAAGCAATTTGGTGAAGCGGTTACTGCTTTAGAAAAAGCCGATGACGTCAAAGGTTTAATCGTGACCTCAGGCAAAGGCGTCTTTATCGCTGGTGCTGATATTACAGAATTCGTTGGCTCTTTTAAAAAGCCAGAAAGCGAGATTAAAGATTGGGTCGTAGGTATCAATGACGCCTTTAACCGCTTTGAAGACCTGCCTTTCCCGAAAGTAGCGGCCATCAATGGCGCGGCGCTTGGCGGTGGTTGTGAGATGACTTTGGTTTGTGAATACCGCGTCATGAGCGACAAAGCCATCATCGGTCTACCAGAAACCCAACTGGGTATCTTCCCAGGTTTTGGTGGTACGGTTCGTAGTACGCGTGTGATTGGTATCGATAATGCGCTTGAGCTGATTGCGACTGGTACACCAAAGAAACCACTTGATGCCCTAAAACTGGGCTTGGTTGATGCGACCGTTGCTGCTGATGACTTGCAAGATGCAGCGATTGATTTGGTCAAAAAATGTATCTCAGGTGAGCTTGATTGGAAAGCGAAGCGTGAAGAGAAGCTGAATCCAGTTAAATTAAATCAGCTTGAGCAAGCGATGGCATTTAACAGCGCAAAAGGTATGATCTTTGCTAAAGCCAATCCTAAGCAATATCCTGCGCCAGCACTTGCTATCGCTGCGATGGAAAAACACGTTAATTTACCACGTGATAAAGCGATTGAAGTAGAAGCGGCTGGTTTTGCAAAAGCGGCGAAAACGCCACAAGCAGAAAGCTTGGTTGGTTTATTCTTAAGCGATCAGTTGGTTAAAAAATTAGCCAAACAGCACAGCAAAAAAGCACATGAGATCAATGAAGCAGCTGTACTAGGCGCTGGTATCATGGGCGGCGGTATCGCTTATCAGGCAGCCAGTAAAGGCTTGCCAATCATTATGAAAGACATCAAGTCTGAGCAATTAGACCTTGGTATGGGCGAAGCCAGCAAGTTACTCGGTAAAATGGTAGATCGCGGCAAAATGACCCCAGCAAAAATGGGTGAAACCTTAAGCCGTATCCGTCCTACTTTGAACTATGGTGATTTTGCTGAAACTGATATCGTTATCGAAGCAGTGGTAGAAAATCCAAATGTGAAGCGTGCGGTATTAAAAGAAGTTGAAGGCTTAGTAAAAGACGATTGTATCTTAGCGTCAAACACTTCGACCATCTCTATTACTTTCTTGGCTGAAGCACTTGAGCGTCCAGAAAACTTCGTTGGTATGCATTTCTTTAACCCTGTACACCGTATGCCATTGGTTGAAGTTATCCGCGGTAAGAAATCCTCTGAAGAAGCGATTGCGACTACCGTTGCGCTAGCGTCTAAAATGGGCAAAGTGCCTGTTGTCGTTAACGATTGCCCAGGTTTCTTAGTCAACCGTGTGCTATTCCCATACTTTGGCGCCTTTGACTTACTTCTTAAGCAAGGTGCTGATTTTGCTCATGTCGATAAAGTCATGGAAAAATTCGGCTGGCCGATGGGTCCTGCTTATCTAATCGACGTGGTTGGTTTAGATACGGGCGTACATGGCGCAGAAGTCATGGCAGAAGGTTTCCCTGACCGCATGAAGCCTGATTATAAAGGCGCGATTGAGCTTTTATACGAAAACAAACGCTTAGGTCAGAAAAACGGCGTTGGTTTCTATAAGTATGAAATGGACAAACGCGGCAAGCCAAAGAAAGTTGCCGATGAAGCCACTTATGAGCTACTAAAAACCACCACAGATAGCGAAAAGCAAGAATTTGAAGATCAAGCGATTATTGACCGCACTATGCTGGCTTTCTGTAATGAGACCGTCCGTTGCCTAGAAGACAACATCGTTAGCACGCCATCAGAAGCCGATATGGCGATGATTATGGGCGTTGGCTTCCCGCCATTCCGCGGTGGACCTTGCCGTTATATCGACCAAATGGGTCTAGATAACTACTTGGCACTGTGTGAAAAATACGCATACCTTGGCAAAGCCTATGAAGCGCCGCAAAAGATTCGCGACATGGCAGCAGCAGGCGAGACCTTTTACGCCACCGCGTAATGGGTAGTCATTACTAGGATGAAGTGCCGTACGTGTGCTGTTTGAGGGTGAGAGCTATTAATCTATTTATATTTAATGGCACTATTTTTTAATAACAAATCTTTAATAGCACACGTACGATTATAGTTGGCTTCATTTAATGCTAGTACAAGGAAATCGAGCGCAGAGGTACGTATTGTACTTCAAGTGAGATTGACGAAGTAATAGCATTGAAATGGGCTGACTACACTGACAATAAAAATTGAAAAGGAAGATAGTATGACAATCTTAAGTCCAAAAGACGTGGTCATCGTAGATGGCGTACGCTCAGCGATGGGTAAAACCAAAAACGGTATGTTCCGCCATGTCCGCGCTGATAGCATGTCTGCCGAATTGGTACGTGCATTGGTTGAGCGTAACGACTTTGACACACGTGACGTCGAAGACATTATCTGGGGTTGTGTCAATCAGACACTAGAGCAAGGCTTAAACATCGGTCGTAACATCGGCTTGCTTGCTGGTATTCCAAAGACTGCTGGCGGTCAAACCGTTAACCGTCTGTGCGGCTCATCTATGCAGGCGCTACATACTGCTGCTGCCCAAATCATGACCGGTCAAGGTGATGTTTTCATCATCGGTGGTGTTGAGCATATGGGTCACGTCGGCATGATGCATGGCGTTGATCTTAACCCTGAAGCGTCAAAGCATTATGCTAAAGCCTCAAACATGATGGGCTTGACCGCTGAAATGCTTGGTCGCATGAACAATATCACTCGTGAAGAGCAAGATGCCTTTGGTCTTGAGTCGCATCGCCGTGCATGGGCTGCGACCACCGAAGGTCGTTTTGACAATGAAATCATCGGTATCGAAGGTCATGACGAAGCGGGTCGCTTGCAACTATGTACTGTCGATGAAGTGATTCGCCCTGATGCGACGATGGAGCAAATGCAAAAGCTACGTCCAGCCTTTGATCCAGTAGGCGGTACAGTAACTGCTGCTACCTCATCTGCACTATCTGATGGTGCATCAGCAATGTTAGTGATGAGCGCGCAAAAAGCTAAAGAGCTAGGTCTAAAGCCACGTGCTCGTATTCGTAGCATGGCAGTCGCTGGTTGTGATGCTGCTATCATGGGTTATGGTCCAGTACCTGCGACGCAAAAAGCACTTAAGCGTGCTGGCATGAGCATCGATGATATGCAAACCATCGAGCTAAACGAAGCATTCGCAGCGCAAGGTCTATCAGTACTAAAAGCATTGAATTTGACGGATAAGCAAGACATCGTCAACATTAATGGTGGCGCGATTGCATTAGGTCATCCACTGGGCTGTTCAGGTGCTCGTATCACGGTTACTTTGCTTAACGCTATGGAGCAGTCGGATACTGAAATCGGTCTAGCGACCATGTGTATCGGTCTTGGTCAAGGTATCGCGACTATTATTGAGCGTGTTTAAGTTTTAGCTAAGCTAATATTTGTTGATTAATATGTTTTAATATCTTGTAAGATGAGCGCCTCTAACTTAATGTTGGAGGCGCTTTTTTTTGGTTTAAGTCATAGTAATGAAAGGTAGAGTATAAATGGCACATCATAAATCGTCAGATAAGAAGCGCTTAGATTTAGAGGTGTTTAAGTTAAAAATGCGCTATATCTTTCTTCCTTTTTTAGGTTTTAGTATTGGCGCCATTTTATTCTACAACATCATAAGATGGATGTTGGACATCTGTCTAGGGATATGGCCTCTAAAAGATACGGTCTGGAACTTAATTATCCCAATAATTATCAGTGTTATTTTAGTGCTTGTCATAATGCGATCAAGGATTAGACTGCTACGATTTGAATTATTTGATGATAATAGCGCTAATGTATTTTACTTGGTGATGATACTTGCTTTATTTCCGCCTATATCAATCAGTCAAGCTTACTTATATGAAGCAGCATATGACATTATTGATATAAGTAATATAAGTGATATTAAATTATATCCAAAACAAAAATACTTCCAATTTGATAATAAAAGTGTTGAGAAACAAGGGGTTGTTTCTTACTTCAATACTAGGGAGATGGGGAAATCTAGACAAGAGTTAAAAATATACTTATATTTTGCTACTCCTTTTTATGGAGATAAAGATATCTGGTGGGGACAGGCTTTTACTAAGGTTATTGATAATGATCTTGAAGAAAAAGAGAAAGTTCAACAAATAGAAAATTTTAAAAAGATTTCTAGACAACAATATGCAAATGAAGAGATATCTACTGCTGATTATTTTGAAAAATTGCAAAACTCAGATACTAAGCATGGTTATTTAGAAGCGATTAGATTGTCAGGTCAGCAACATATTAATGACCCAATAATACTTGTATCTCAGTTGGGCACACTTAACGAAAAAGCATATAAAGAGTTAGCAAAATTCTTTAGGTTTTTTATCATTGGCATGTTTATTTGCTTACTATTAGTCTTAAAAGCAACGATTGATAAAAAAGCATTTCAACAGTTTAAGGTACGCTAGATTTGTGGTGATAGGGCATGGATAATAATAAGCAAAGCCAGTATAGGTATAAGGATAAAAATAGAAGCAGAAACAAAAAAAGAGTAAGCAAAAGGGATAAACAGAAGCAAATACAAAGCCTAAGCGCTAAAGAATCGATCAAGCTAAGACTAAAGC